>JALZJW010000002.1 GCA_030859565.1 Pseudomonadota bacterium | reverse complement strand
CGGCTAATTCAAGCGGCCTTCTTTTCTGATGTCCTCATCAATGCCTTTAGCCCATGTATCCACACATTGGTGAGAAATGCGGGCTAGGATCTCGTCATCGTTGACGATAAGCAGCATCTCGCCACGGTATTCCAGGCGTTGCCCTGCATAGCGCCCGTAGACCACCCAATCCCCAACCCTCGGCAACTGCTTCTCCTTCGCGAAGCGCTCACTTGTGAACGCCTCCCCGCCAGCGGCCAGGATCTGGCCGATGTAGTTTTGGTACGCCTGGGCAATGCGTGTCTCTTTCGGGATCTCTATCCCCCCCTTGCTTTTGGTCAAGGGTTGTTTAGGACGAATGAGCACCCGCCAGTAAACCGGCCGTGGCATGCTGGCAAAGAACTTTTCGCCGAGTTCCGCGATCAGATCCTCCATGGGGGCCTCTACAACGACGACCGCGACATCTTCAGCTACCGCACTCATTGTTCTGGCCATGCGGCTAGCGTCAGGCACATTTGGCGCCCTTGTGCGATGCCGCTAACAAGGCCCGCTTTCCAGCCATCTACGAACGGATCGCTAGGATATACACGCTCGAATACGCCAGCGCCCTCAGCAACGCCTGCGGCAGCGATGACTATCAAGACATAGATGGCTTTCATCTTTACGGAACCTCCTGCTCATCCTCTTCGTGGAACACTGTGAGCGCCTGGCTCATGATGCTGCTCGCCTCCTGCAACCCATCGATGCGCCCCACCTTGTGGTGGTATTGCTCCCAGGATCCACACTGCCCGCGTCCGAGTTGCGATTCGATATCGCGCACCGATTTTCTGAGCCGCTGCTGCACCTCTTCTACGAAGGTCTCAATCACGCGGCACTCCTCCCCTCGGGTGCGACCCCCTTGGCCCTGTCAACCAGGCACCATGCGGCCAGTCGTGCAACTACGTCCGCCGCCGTATGCCCATCCCAGGGCGGTGCACGCAGCGTCGTTTCAATGCCGCGGTTATCTAACATCGTCCACATCGCTACGGGCAGGTGATACGAAATATCGCCGGTCGGAAGATGCATGCCGCACACGAACCATCCGTCAAACATCGTCCCGTCATCATGGTTATTCGCTCGCCACGCAATGCTCGGATTGCTGCGCATCAGCGCCACAAACAAATGGCATCGATGGTCGTACAGCTCATTGAACGTGTGGTAGCCGTCGCTGATGTTTCCGGTGTCCCAGCTACCAGAGTTCACGCCGCATACTCTCTTGCTTCGGGTGCAACCCCAACGTTCTGTCCTCCAGATTGCTGTTGACGGATAAGGGCCAAGACTTCATCAAACGACCGCCCAAGCTTCTGCGCGGTGTCTACCAGCAGCGCCGGCTCGATGTCGGCCACGCCTCGGCTATTCAGGAACTTGGCCGCCGCCATTAATTGATCGCGTTGAATCTTCCCTTGGGCTTCCTGATCCCGCAGCCCCTCACGCTCTGCCGATTGCTCTTGGGCTTGTGAGGGTGTGGCTGCCGCCTGTGCCTGTGCTGCCGCTTGGCTCCCCTGAACAGCGAGCGCGGCACGCACCGCGATCTCGTTCTCTACCTCCGGGGAGAGCATGGGTTCTCTGCGCTTGGAGGTAAAATCGAGCGGCGGCAAAACAAGCCCAATCGCCTGCATCATCTGGAGCCGGTAGGCGAACGCCAGGTGTTCGGAGATGTGCGCCTGAAGTGCTGGCAGCATAGCTTGGGCTAGAGGGTTAGCGCCAAGCCACTCCAGTTGAGCTTGATGCACCGCCATGTGAGCGGCGTGATCCTCCTCAATGTGGGCACGCACGGGCCGGCCGACTATCAGGTAACTCCCCTCGCTCACGGGATCGGACGGGGGGACATCCTTGGGGTTGGGTAAGAGTGTGTCGATGTCGGCGCTTCGCAACGCCTCTAACATGCGCCGATGCGCCTCGTAAGTGTCGTACATCTCGGGGGCGCTTTGAGACAGTTGCAGCTCCCCTTGGGCGATGGCGATGCGCTGGGTGCTCGAATAGATATTCGGGTCCGAGACCGGGATAACATCGATCCGCGCATCGAAGTCCCGCCTCAACACCGATCGCTCCGAGTCCGCTACTGCATAGGGGTACTCCTCGGGCAAGTGCTCGCCGTTCAGCTCGGCGCGGATCCGGAACTCCTCGCCGAAGGCGACGTGCAGCCGCTTATGGATGCCGCTGAACACCTCGCTCGACTGCTCGATGAGCGCGACCGTTGTACCGACCGGACCCGTATTCTTAGCATCCCCGACCAGCGCCTCGGTCGTCGAACCGAACCGCCGGCCAGACTCGACCAGCCGATCGTGCATATCGACCACCGCCTGCGAGGGCTCCTTGAAGTTCGGGGTGTAGAAGCACTTGCTCAGCTCCTCACTCGTCATCTCCACATCCTTGTAGACGCCAGGCTCCAAGGTGACGGTGCCCGGCAGCTTGGCATCCTTCGACTTGAACCCCCCTTGCATGCTCGCGAAGGCGCCGCTGTCGAGTAGCAGCCGCACGGTGCCGGTCACGGCATCCGCGAGCCCGCCCATGAGATGGACGATCCCGAAGCCGTAGAACCCGAGCCCCGGCAGGTAGCGGTAGTGGGTAAACCACAAGCGCCTGCGGCGGCTCATGTCAGTCTCGCGCCAGTTGCGGCGAATGCCGATCACCGACTGGCTCGCCTCCTCGACGGTCACGATGTACGGCCAGTATTCCTCTGACTCGACCGCCACCTCACAATGGCATTCGTAGAGCACGTGGGGCGCATCACCCTCTGGGATGATGCGCTCCTTGGCATCCGCCTCATCGAGAGAGGACTGCACCTGCGGGGGCTCCGACTCCATCGGTTGTGGCAGCATGACTGTGGATGAGTAAAAGCCCTTCTTCTGCCAGCGCAGCATCTGCTGGTGCGAGCACTCAATGCGGTGGGTGATGCGCGAGGCATCTTGCAGCGAGGTGGCCTGGTAGGGCACGAGGATGTTGTCCGCTTTCACGAACACGCTACGGATGAACGCCTGGCTATCATCGCTGTCCGGATAGCTCTTTTTGAAGGTACTCCCGACCATCGGGAGCCAGAACAGCATCTGGTCCACGTCCCAAAAATACGTAGGGTCCAAGACCGTGATCTGATAGTTCATGAACTGCTCGCAGCGCTCGGATTGGCGTTGCAGCTCATCGGTCTTTTTGCCGAGCACCCCGCATTTCACCGGACCCTGCGGCGGGTAGAGTTGCTTCAGCGCACGCGCCTGGATGAGGATCGGATGAACCACGGTCGATGCGCCCTTGAACGGCGCGTTGGTGTCTTCGGGTTTGGTCAGGATCCCGAGTGACTTCAGCCCTTCCTCGAAGCGCGTGAGCCAGGGCTTGCGGCTCTCCTTGTCTGCATCGACCCACTCAATGACCTGAGCGGCGAGCGTCGCTTTGTCCGAGGCCGCCATGGCATCGGCCAGATTCTCCCCGTGGCCGAGCGGGAACTGGGGCGCTAGGGCGCCATCCCCACCATCAAGGTCGATCTCGACACCACCATCTGGCAACTCGGAATAGCGGGTGCCGTCAGCGACTTCCGAGAGTGCTGGGAAATCGATGACTACGCCGGCGTTAGCCATATGCAACCCCGGCAAGGCGCTCCACGAGACCCGCGCCGTAGACGAGCGCCAGGAAGATCGCCGGGATTGTCTTCAGCACCGTTTCACGGGTAGACCTGATCCATGACGGCCAATAGTCTGGCTCACGCATTTGCTCCCACCGCTCAGGGTGCAGTGCTTTATATTCCATAGCGTCATCAATGGAGGGAAACCCGCAACGCTGCATGACATCCTCGTCTGTTAGCTTGGGGTCATCCATACAACCGCCTCTTCTTAGGTTGCGGAATTTCTTCGTCTTCTTTCTCGTCCGGGTGATCGATCCACCAGGAATTTCTCAAATACAAGAGACCTTGGGTAAGGCAGTCCGCATAATCCGAACTCGGCGGCAGGCCAAAGGGAAAGGAAGAGACGGCAGCGATGACCTTGGTGGCCCAGAGCTTCCCTTCGGGATACCAAACCATACCCGCTTTCAGTAATGACTGTACGGCGTACGCCCTGGCGATTTTGTCCCGGTCTGGCGAGTAGCGGTATACGGAAATCCCGGCCCGCCGCATGTCTTGAATTAAGCTTTGGCCACTTGCCTTCTTCTCGATGAGGTGACGGTCAGGCGCGCGCTCATGGTCAATAGCAAGCGCTTTCGCTTTCAGGTCTGGATAATCTACTCGCCCATCCCATGCGCTCAATAGGATCGCGCAGTGCCCCCCGCGGCCATTGCGCAGGTATTCGTTCCACCAGATACCCAATTCCAACATCGCCGAGCACGCGTTGTCTTTCAGGTCCTCTTCGGAATACGCGGTGTCCCAAGACGTAAATATGTGATCGCACACCGGCAGCGCCTTATCCTTCGGCCATTCCATCCACCACCTGCTTCTCAAAATTCCCCCGCCCGCCGGCTGCGGATGCTGCTGCAACTGGCCCGCCGCGCGCCATTCCCCGAGGTCCCCCGCGATTTCATTGATACTCTTCGTCGGGTAGCGACTCGGCCACAGCGCCTCCCCCTCCTGGGTACGCGGGTCTGTCCACCCGATCGAGGTCGGTCTCTCGGGACCTTCGTACTTCGCCGGCATCCGCAACTGCTCCCAGCGCCCCGGCTGTTCCTTCAGCAACCACCCGGCCGGGTCTTCCTCGTGGAGGCGCTGCATAATCAAAACCTGGTGATAGTCGGCGGGGTCTACGGCGCGGGTCGCCATGGCGCGTAGGTGTTGGATGGCTTGCTCGCGCATCGCCTTCGAGTGCTCGTCGTTGGCGCGCAGCAAGTCATCGTGAATCGAACGGTGGACGCGCTCACCGGTCGATAAACCCCCGACCGATGAGGCTTACCCGGAAACCCCCGGCCGCAGTCTCCAGGCGCGTCTCGTTGCGTTTGATGAGCCGTACCGTCTCGCCCCAACGCTCTTGATACCAGTCGCACTCAATGAGGTTGCGGCAACGGATGGAGTCACGGATGGAGATGTCTGACGAATAACTCGACGCCATCCAGCGGAGATCAGGCCGCCCGCCAGGTCCCCACTCCCACGCCGGCCAGAGCACCGAGACTATGAGGGACTTCGCGTACCCCGGGGGCTCGTTAATTATCAGATTCTGAATCTTGCCCGCACTGACAGCCTGGAGATGCACGCACTTGGCATCGAGGTGCCAGTTCCAATCGAGCGCATCGTTCGGCTCGACGTAGGGCCAGGCGCGCCGGACGAACTCGGCGAAGGACCCCGCGCACGCCAGCTTGTCAGCGCGGCGGTTCTTTTCCCGCAGCAGCAGGTAGTGCTGGCGCAGCGGCGGCAGCCGATCGAGCTTCGGCGTCAGCAACGCGTCTGTATTCCCCCCGGCCAAGCTCAATGATTCTCTCCTCTAACTCCTCATCAGGCAGCGTAGAGATTTCGCGCTCCAGTCCCACGATCCGCACCTTATCCTCGTACATCCCGAGGTGCCGGCAGAGCTTATCCAGCGCCTCGACCTTGCTGCAAAGCCTGATCTTAGTGACCCTCGCAGGACCACGATGGCCGTTCCTCTTACCATCTTGGATCTCCGTTACCTCGATCGAGCTTATCGCCGCGGCCACCTCTTCTGGCAGCTTCGGTACCTCAATGAACTGCCCGGTCTCATCGAACAACCGCCTCGGATCGAAGAACCCGATGCGCCCAAGTTCCAGCCGCACCCGATCCTGCGAAATCTCGGTGCGGCGTTCGATTGCAGCGCGCCGCGCGGCCATGAGGGCCTGTACCTTCGGATTACGCAGCAGCCATGACACACCCGTCCAAACGACCCCAGGACTGCGCCCTTTGTAGCCCGCCTTCCGGTACGCATGCGGGCCATCGAGTGTCCTTAGGTACTCATCGACAAACGTCTCGTAGCGCTTCTCGGTCGTCTTTTTCGGGACTGCCATTGCACCTCATTAGCATAATCCCAATCGCGCCTGAACCATTCGTAAGCCCAGCTCAGCCGCTATCGCACATGCGTCCAGGTCCAGTAATTCGCCGCCGACCACACCGTCATGACCCCGACCCCGAGCTTCCTAGCAATCTTCTGATACGACACCCCAGCCTCCCGAAGCACCCGGATAATGCGCACATCCTCCTCACAGAGCTTCGCCTGCGGGTGGCGCTCGCCGTGGCAGTACACGCGGCTACCTTGGGCAACCTCGGGGAGCGCCAGGGCCTCTGCGTGCTCGCCGGGCTATCGTTGGGTCATGCGGCATCACCGCCCTCTTCCGCTTCCTGGAACAGCTCTCCCTGAATGCCGAGCGAGCCGATGCCGCATATCATGGCGAGCGATTCATCCACTCGATCGAGACCGCCCTTGACCAACAACTTCCGGCGCGCTAAGGCCATGTTCACGGCCCGCCTGTTCAACCCTTTGCCCACCATCCGCTTCACGCCCACTTTGATATCCAGCCGCCTCTCCGCGATTTCCTCCTCGATTTTCTCGATTTTCTTGAATTCCCTGATGACCATCGCCCGCAGCTCTGGCGTAGTGACCAGCGGTGTATCGTCCTCAGCATCGCCATCGACCTTCGCCGTCCGCCCGATTCGACCGATTTCACCTGTCTGCTCGTAGTGCATAGAAACCTCCGCATGTGTTATTGAAATTACGCCTCAAACTTCATCCGTCCCGACAGGACGACGAATTCCGCCTGTATAAACACGCGCTCAAGCCCGTCCTCCCAGCGCACCTCCGCGCGCCGCTCGACGCGCATCACCGACTCTCCCCCGCAGTGCTCGCACTGCATGCGACAGCGGGCTTCCTGGACCAGCCCGTAGCGATGCATACCGGCATCGCAAACCAACCGCCGCCTACCCAGCCGCCGCTCAATCACGCCCAAAAACCCCCGCGGTCCTCGGGCGATACCTTCCCCGACAAAATCGCCTCAATACGTCGACCGCTAGTTCTCGATTGGCGAGATGCCAAAGTCTCGCTGCTTCCTTCTTTCGCTCAGGATCCTTGTATGGCATAGTCAAGCTTCTCCTTAAGCTCCATGGCATTGTCAACACATAAACCGCACCCGCCAGCGCCGTTCACCATTTCCAAGAAATTGGCTTGCTCCAATTCCGGCTTCTTGCCGCGACGCTTAGTTTCCACGGCCAAAAATCGTCCTCCGCGCAGCAATCCAACGATATCACTTGCGCCAACCTCTCCCCACTCCAACCAAGCAACCTGATTGCGATGTAACAGCCTGGCAGCGACACAAGCATCGAGTTGCGCCCTAAGCACTTTGTATGGGTTTGGCACACCAGCCTCGGGCCGAATAACAAACCCCTTTCCAACTGGATTTCGTGCCGCCCAAATAACAGCGGGATGAAAGGCCAGCAGCTTCTTACACGCCGCAAGCACGTCCCGCTCCGCGATGCCTGGGAGACGCTTCACCCGCACTCTTGCCTCACCCGTGAAGTTGAGAACTCCCTGGGATGGCCACCTCAGTCGGGTCACGTGCGGACCCTCACGAACCACAGCGCCGCCTTGTGCTTGCAGACTGCATTGCCCACCTGGTAAGTGCGCATCTCGTGGCTCATGGCAATCTCTCTCCGTGCATACAGGCGCTTGAGCGTAGCGCGGATGTTCTCGACATCGGTCTTGAGGGCGGTAGCGACATCGCTCGCGGTCAGCTTCTCGCCGCGGCGCCCGGTGAGTAGCTGGACAACTTGCTCCTTGCGGGTCTGGGACTGGGCGGTGCGCGTGGTGGTGGCGGTGGCGGGGGTCATATCTCGTTGTTGAAATCCCCGATAATCACCACAGGGTTTCGCCCCTCTTCGTGCGGGCCTCCCGGCTTTGGTTTTAGCCTAATTCTTTGTAGAAGCCTGACGGCTTTTCAACATCATCCGGGATTGAAGGAAACACATAACTGTCGTCATCTCCTTGTTCAATTACGATCGGTTTTAACATGACCTACCTCGTTAATGCGTCCGTCAACCAAACTGCGCAAACCTCGCCACCCCTTATGTGCGCCGTGTGTGGCGAGGTTTGCGAACTGTGTGGATGCAGCTCCGCCGGAATAACGCGCAGTTCGCGCTTCAAACCTCGCCACCACTCCCCTCTATGGGTAATTCGAAGACCGTTACGTCGCTACGCTCCTAACTATTACCCATAGGGGAAGTGGCGAGGTTACGCAAACGCCTGGCGCACTTGTCGTCGCAAACCTCGCCACATAAACCTCGCCAGTGCGCAAACTATGTGGCGAGGTATAAAAAATAGCCCCTCTTCGAGGCTGTGGCTGTAGGGTTCTGTGGCTAATCCACGGCTTTCGCCGTGGGCCTCAGTCAGACTCCCGTAGCCTTAATCAACAGGGTGGAGGTAGGTACCAGACCCCCGCCGCTTATCCTCTTCAGGCCGCTTCTCAGGCACGACACGATTCTGTGCCTCCAGCAACGCCATGGCAGCCCTGATTTCGTTTCTCCCCATTGCAATCACATCTCGAATATCCTCAAGCTGCTTTTTGCTGTAGCGAGTCCCGATCTGTAACTCGGAACGCAGGTATCGCCACACCTGATCCGCATCCTCCTGAGCGCTGCGCTGCGCTCGCTCTCGTTTCTCCTCCTTCGTCTGTTTCTCGAAGGCCGATTGCCACCGCTCCACCACGCCAACGTTGTCCGCCTCGAACTGCGGGGTTTCATTTCCAAGACAAACACTATGAAACTCATACCATTTGCGGTCCTTCGCCTTGGGCATGAAGTTCGCTTTCCCGTTGACGACGCAGAAGTAATAGCCCCTACGGTCATCTTCGACCCCCAGCTCTTCTGCATCCGCGCCGCTCATCGGGGCCATCAACCGCGTCGAGCGCGCGACGTTCACGATGCTTGTCGCGCCCCGCACGTCATCAATGGTGATTTCCTGGCCATTGAGTTTCCTTGAGTGGTGCTGGATCTCCACCGCAACCGCAGCATCCTCGGCTATCCCGCGCCACAAACTCATCACCTTCTCCTGCTTTACCGGATCGTTCTCCGAGACCTGATGGCTCGATACGCTCGGATCCACAATGATGGCGTCCATGGCAGTACGTTTGCACTCGCGAATGATCCCCTCCACGTCTGGCCGGGCGACCACAGAGACCATCCCTCCCTCCGCCCTCATCTCGACCGCCACACACACCGGGCGATCGCGCCCGGAATGCAGATAGAGATTCGGCAGGGACTCGTTGACCCCGTAGTGCAGGCAGACAGCCTCTATTTTTCGCATCATCTCGTCCTCGGGATCTTCGAGGGCCAGATACCAGACCCGCATCGGGCCATAGCGGATAGACTCGCCGGTGAAGAGACAACGGCCGAGTGCCATCGAAATCGCCTCGACAATTCCGAACGAGGACTTGCCACCGCCGCCCGGCGCGACCGTGGCGGAAACATAGCCCTTGGCGTAGTGCCTCGCGTAGACGAATGGACGAGGTGCAATCGTCCGCGGATCAATACGGCAATAGGACTTCGGAAGTAACTCGCAGGGCTCGACCATCGCGCCTCGCGCTCGCTCCACCATCCGATCGAGGGTGAGCACGTGGACCCCGATATCCTGTGCGATGCCGTCGCGCACCAGGTCGTAATCGACCTCGGAAGCCTCGGCCAGCTTGCGCAGACCGGCCCGCAGTTCCGGGCTATCGACGGCCTCCGAATACCCGTATTCATGCGGACTATGGTTGGTGCCGTTCTTGCGCCGTGCTGGCTGCTGCTGGCTAGTGGGCTTGGCCCGCGCATCGGAATGATCTGTTTCATCGGGGCGGTGGTCCAACGGATCCATGCCAGGGAATGCTCAGTCGCCGGATGGGTCATGCCGAGGGGTGTTGCGTGCGGCTTCCAAGTGGCGCCGCTCGGGGAGTGGAAGGATGTGCGAGAGACCCCGCAGGATCCGAGCGGCGTCCTCTGTTCGACCGCTGTCGAAGTATTCGAGGCAGACTTCGAGCCGCGCGTTCAGGGCTTTGAGAAGTTCTTGCACAGCACTCCCCCGGCCTGGTGCAGGACCAGGAAAAAAGGCATAAAGAGTTCCCATCACCACAGACCCAAGCAGCAGCCCCTCATCATCGCTACCACTCCCTGAGACTGCCGTAGGGCAGCCCCGCTCGATTACTTACATTCTTCTGTGCCTACCAATCCCGAACGCCGTGCCCTCTCGAACAGTACCCTCTGGGCATGCCAGAGGCCCATCACCCGCTCGGTGACCATCTCCCGGCAAAGCTCCGCCGCATCCTTGCCGGAGGCGTCCGCCAGCACGTCCACGCGCGATTTCACCTCGGGGTCGAGCCGCAGGTGGATGGATTTCAACTCCAAACTCATCACGTCATCCCTGATAGCCTCCCCGCCCAAGGCCGAACTCACATAACCGCCCTCCGCTCCGGGCTAGGACCGCCGCGCCGGTTAGGCCGCCTCGGTGGAGGGGGTTTCCACTGCCTCGACTGGCGGGATCAGCCCCCGTCGTATCGCGAGCAGGGTTATTTGGCTACGCCTCGGTTCGTCGATTTCCCCGTCCGGCCATTGGGAAACCGCCTGGCTCGTTACCTCGACCGCTCGCGCCAGGGCAACAACCCCTCCAAATAATTGGATTGCCTCAGCCTTTGTCATGCTAAATAGTAAATCCACTTACACGGCTTTTGTCAATCATAATTACGCCATTGTGCGGTAAGTTTGCTTACCGTGAGCTTTGGCGAAAGAATTAGGAAGCTACGAGGCGACAGAACGCAGTCGGAAGTGGCTCGCGCTGTAGGAGTAACCCGCGAGGCAATCTCTCAGTGGGAGTCAAGCGGAATCAAAGACTTGAAACCGGATAACCTCTTGGCTGTTGCCGATTATTTCGGTGTATCGATTCGATGGTTGGTCACAGGACGTGACAGTAAAGGACCACCTCTAGCAAAAGCGGCTGTCGGTGATGCTCGGAAATCTGGCCCTGCTCTTTCGCCGCCGGCACTAACCTCAGTAAGCAACCGCGGCGGCGCACTGCCGCCATTGGCGGAACCCGACCTCGACCCGAACGTGCTCGCGCTCGCGCGCACGATCGAATCCCTGCCCACAGAAAAAAAGGGCCATCTGTCGGCGGTTGTTGATGCGTTTACTAAATCGCTCGCCGGTGAGGTTTGGGACGGACGGGTAGAGCGGAGGAAGAAGCGCTGACCATGGATAGCTTCGCCATTAAGTACAGGAAAGAGGCGCTTGCCAGCATCGAATCACGTATCCGATCTAACAAAAACGCGCTCGTAAAGACGGAGAAAAAAGCAATGAACCTCCACGAAGAACAAACGCGCCTTCAGCAAGTAAATGCGCGCTTGCGTTCTGAAGAGTGCCCTTCGCTTGTATGTCCTGCGTGCTTCTACGAGCGTCATACGCCTTCCCCGCTTCGGTCCATACCCTTTCGCACCGAGGGCGTAGATCTTTTCCAATGCCAGGTCTGCAAGCAGGAGTGGGAGCAACCGGAGGAATGACAATATCTGAAGTTCGTTGGCTTCAGCGAGCATTTTATCGATGATTTTATCGGCTTCATCACTCATCGTAGCCTCTCATCAAACCGGGATCGCGAATCAGAGGCCGCTTCTAAACGCGATTCGCGCGCGGACAAAGCCATCTCAATTGCGCGCGAGGCTTCGGCTTCCGCAAAACGAGCCAACCGCATCGCTTTGATAGCTACGGCGATAGCAGCCGCACCCGTGATCAAAGAAATAATCGTCGAAGTATTCACATGAGCGCCCAGGCCAACCTTCAGAAGGTTACTGATGCGTTTGTTAAATCGCAAGCCCTAGTGAGTCACACCGGGATCACTTATGACCGACGCGAGAAAAGAACTTATGCAGGCTGCTCAGCGCATAGCAAACGACATCAAGGGTCGCTCGCTGGCACTTGAGCCAGAGAAACGCAGGATACAAACGCGCCTTACTGAGATAGATGCCATAGGCAATCTTGCGAGCCTCGCGTTGAAGCGCGCGGCCGAGTTTGTCCCAATAAGCGGGGTCTTTCATTCTTGCCCATCGTGCTGGGTTTCGCACGCGAAAAGCGTCACCCTCCAACCGCGTGAATCCGCAACGGATGCAGATCTCTTCGTCTGTAAGGAATGCGGGTTTGAGTTCCAAACCCAGATGCTTGGCTAGACGATCGATAGCGACCTTTTTGTCCAACAGACGTATCTCTCGATTCGGTGTAGGAGAAATCATGCCCAGCACGAAACCATTGTCAGACGCTGTTGATATTCTCGGCGTACAAGTCAGCGCGCTTTGGATGGTTTTACGCGCTTTCGCTGCGACCCATCCCGACCTTGGCGCGCTGATCCAACAGCTCTTGATGGTCGAACAAAAGCTGCTCGATCAGGGGATTGCCGATCCGGTTTCCGACCGCGCTTTGGAATTGTCGCATGCAACGCTTCGAGAAATGATTGAGTCGCTGGAGACGGCCCATAAAAATCGTCACACGTAATGATAGACATTTTCAAGAGCCTGGTTCCCCTCAATGATGGGATTTACGAGATAGATACCATCGAACACGAAGGAATGCTTTGGCTCGTGCCAGAATGGCTCGACACTCCACGTAAAGGCTGGTCAAGGCCAGCAAGAATAGTGTGCCTGAGCCTGCTGGAGCATACTCCAATGCCTCCTGAGTCCGGCTGTCGATTTAGAGTCAAGCAGCCACCACGCCCAAAGAATGCGGGCAACTGTGTAATCATCCGCTCCTAATTTCTCAAGCCGCCAAGTCCAATTGAAGTTGCCATTTCCTGTTATTCGAGCGCCTAGCAGTCATCCTTTGACCATCAATCGCATCCTCTAGGTCAGCAAGCTTCTCTAACTTGCTTCGGATACTTGTTCCGGAATTGTCGTGGATATGCTCGCGGTAGAGGACTCTAATAAGTGACTCTGCCGGCTTTGGAATATCGGCTTTGTTCTTTTCCCAACGATAGACGGTTTGCTCCGTTATCTCGAACAGTTTCGCAAGACTTGCCTGAGACAAGAGCATCTCCTTCCTAAGAAACCTGATTTCATTTCCAGTCAGGTCCTTTTTGCTCTCTATAAGTATTCTGCCGATCTCACGATGAAGCCCTTCAATATCATTAATTTTCAGATGCTTTCCTGAAGGAAGATCGACAAACTCATACCCATTGGCAAGCCAGATGTTATCTAGCCCACTCTCGGCGTAGTGATAGTTGTTTGTTATAGTCATAGTCATCATACTCGCATCAAATTACCGTAACAACTGAGAAATCCTTCTCTCGATGTCTCCCAAGGCTTTGGCGACGAAACTCGCATCGCCATCGGCTTCTTCGATACATGCCTCCAGATAGGCGGCCATCTCCTCCTCGGTTCTGAGATGCTCCGTTACGTCATAGCGTGTCGTGCGTGTCTTGGTCATAAGTTCTCCTCAGGTTTCGCGCTTGCCTACGCGGCGTCCCGCAGTCCCGCCCGAATAACGATCTCATCGAACGGAGCCGAGATGCGGCCGCGGCTGTCTTTATCGAGCAACCCGACTTCTACGAGTGCTTGAACATCCATGTAAACATTCTTGTAGTCACGATCGAGCATCTTGGCGATTTGGCGCGTGTTCAATCCCTTGTGTTCTAATACAAACCCAATGATCTCAAGCCGCTTCTCCGTGATAGCGGAAAACACCTCCGCCCAGCTTTCAAACCCGATGCGCGGGACAACCTCCTCACCGCGTTCGGCTTCCCGCCACGCCTTCTTGAACGCCTGCAGGGCCGCCTGCGACTGCAATACCTCGATTTCCACCGTTCTCATAACCACCTCCATCCGGCCAGCCTGACGCAATCGGCACGAAAATCTGCCACCAACTTTTCTAAAGACTCAAAGAGATATGGCTCTTCATGGGCGCCGTAGTGTCGATGATCGCCTTTGCCAACCTCGTTGTCGTAGCGCACCACGCATTCCTCGCCGCGACCGCAATCGCATCTCCGCCGCCTTAAGGTCTCTATCTCTCGCTAGGCCGGGCCGATAAGCTAAACGCGGCCGGTTCCTTCTGTCGGCCGGCCGCGTCGTTCACCGCGTCCCGTCCGCCTGATGAGGCGGGGCGCGGGTTTTAGCCCGCGCCCCGCCACAGGGCGCGCGTAACGAGTCGGGGGCGATGGCCTCAATCTCCCGCCAACCTTACGCTCACCAACCGGTTAAGACTCACTCCTTCTTCCGCGGCCTGCACCGTCAGCAGACGATGCAGCTCGGGCGGCACCCGCACCACAAAGCGTCCGCTATAGTCCCGATCTGCATAGGGATCTGGGATCATCTCCCCTGACTGCCTCAGATCAGCCACAACCTCAGCGACACGCTTGCGGATCCCTTTGAGCGCTGATTCAGGCGTCTTGGCCAGCCAACTGAGCGAGGGAAATTCCACGCACAAACCCACATGCTCCTTATCTCCCGCCGACCATGTCACACGATAGGTGTAGTGATCGCTCATGGTTTGTTGGCCTCCATCTTGTCGATCGCGCGCAATACTTGCTGCACTTGGTAAACCTTTGCTTTGCCTTTGCTACTCTGGATGTTAATTCGAGGGTCCCCAGGCCACGGCGTTTTGAAGACGAGGTGACTTGTCCCGGATTGTTTTGGCCGACCGAAATAGCTTTCGCATACTCGCCGTAGCTCGGCAAAACGCACCCCGGCAGGGTTGAGCCGCATCCTTGCGACGAGATCCGCTATCCGAGGCATATTCGCAATAGTATCACTATTGACCCTGTAGCGATACCTTTCAGCGACGGAGCCGCATAAGGCCACGCTTCCCTTAGTCCCTCCTAAGCCCGCCAGGGGGCTCTATTTCCGGCCCCTGGGCCTTCGCTCACTGGCGGGTTCCTGTTGAACGATTACTTACGTAAGTCTGCTTGACAGGTTATTAGGATGTAAGTAGCATTACGCCCATGCTCATCCAACTGCGCGACGAATCCGGTCTGACGCTTCAGCGGTCCTTCGCCCACGACGACATGGAGGGTGCCGCCGATTACTGCCTGGAACATTACGACTGCGGGGTCACCTGGCTCCCCGAGGGCGGCGAAGCCGACTGGGACGAGGAGGTATTCCTCGCGATGCTCGAATCACGCTAGGGGAGGGGGATTTAACCAACCTGGAGGTAATGGAATGAAAGCAACAGCAAGGAGACAACCGGCAGCCGTAGTGGCGGCCATTCAGACCCTAGTCAAACTCGGAGCCACCCACGGCGTCGAGGCCATCAACCTGGCCTACGCCGAGAGCATCGCCGAACACATGGCGTGTGAGACCCGCGATGTCTGGCGGGCGCGCATTACTGATGGCCAACTCGAAGCGTTTGCGCAGATCGAAGCTCGATGAAGGCCCCTGAAATAATAGTGGCTATTTTCATGGCCGTCATGTTCATTTGCTCATTGTTAACATCGTGAACAGAAAGGCCAGCGCGAACTAACGCTCATCGGAAACTAAGGAACATGGCTATCCCCGCTCGTGACAGCGAAGCACCCCTCCTCCCAGGAGGCCGCCCTCCTCCAAGGGCGGCCATAGTGCTTGGGTCTTGAGCGGGAAGCCACCTACCAAAGGAGAAGGAATTTGACATGAACAGTCGCCATGACGGGTATCCGGTGTTCGAGATTGAAGATGCGATCGAGGCCCTGGAAGATACGCTGTCAGGCGCGGATGAGGATAGAGAGCACGACAGCCGAATTTCGGGCGTCATTCGATTATTGCTGCACCTCAAAGCAGAGGGCGCAGGACTAAACAAATGAACGAGATTCTCGAAAACTTCCCACGCACGGTTGCCGCGCTGGGCTCTCTCATGGATGAGTTCCGAGAGTCGGCTACTGAGAATCCGCGCCTGATATTGCGTGAACTGGACGAGAGCCGCGACGATGAGATCCGCGAGAAGATTATAGAGCTGGCCCGCGATGCCGTGGATTACCCGCCGATTTCTGCATGGTACCGCGAGATACTGGATAGAGCATCACTTCGATACGCACAACGAAGGATAAAGGAAATAGAGAACGAGACACGGGAGGACAAGACGTGAAGGACACCAACGACTACTTGGCGAAATGCGGTTGCGGGAGAACAACCTCGAAGGCTTATGCGCTCGCACACGCGGGCCGCTGCAAGGCGTGCGTGAGTGGCACTACGGATTTTGAGCGAAGGGGGTATGGAATAGGCTTTGGCCTCGATTGTAAGCCAAATCGTGATGGAAGATATGATGAGCACAAACCTGAGTAAATCAACAGAATGGCTGGCCACTCATCGAGCGACAATCGGCGGCAGTAACGCCGCCGCCGCGGTTGGCCTGCACCCGTACAAGACCCCTACCGCCCTCTACTACGAGATGGTGCTCGGCCAGGCCGAGGACCTGGAGAGTAACCCCGATGCGCTGCGCGGCACGCTCCTTGAACCCATTGCCCGCGAGCGGCTGCGCACCGTGCTCGGAATACAGATCATCGAGCATGACCAGAACGACTTTATCCGCAATAAAAAGTATCCGTTCGCGCATTGTCTGCCCGATGGCTGGATCGTCTTCGAGGGCGAGCGCATCCCCATCGAATTGAAGGTCCCGCACCCCCGTAACTGGAGGCGGTTGGATGTCGAGGTCCCGGACTATATCCAGGCGCAGGGGGTCCACAACGCGGCCGTCTGCGTGGCGCCGGCGCTGATGCTGTGTTGCCTCAATCCAGTGACCATGGAGATTTACAGGCAACTCTACGAACCCAGCCAGGACGCCATCGACGCACTGATGGAAGCCGAGGAGCGGTTCTGTGACCAGTACATCATTCCCAGGATCGCGCCTCCCCCGCAGACCCACGACGACCTGAAATTACTTTTTCCCAGGCACATTGATGGCAAGCGTATAACGGCGACAGAGGATATCGAAATCGCGTGGAACGAACTCATCGCCGTCGGAGCGACAGCGAAACATGCTGAGGAACGCAAGAAGGATCTAAGTTTCGTAATCAAGAACTTCCTTGAAGATGGGGAGACATTGGTGAGCGAGGGGGGGAAGATTTTAGCTACGTACAAATCTCATTTGGAGACCCGCATAGACACGAACAAACTGAAAGCGGACATGCCGGAAATCTACCGGCAGTTCGCTAGTGAAAAACCAGTACGCACATTTCTCGTAAAAAAGCCGAGATGAAAGCTTGTTCAATAACAGGCTGTGATGGGCGTGTGCTGGCACGTGGTCTATGTATGCGGCATTACGAGTCGTGGCGCAATTATGGAGACCCGCTTGCAGCAAAACAGGCAAGGACAAAGGGAAGCGGGACAATTACAAAGGGTGGGTATCTGCATAAGAGAGCTGGGGGCAGGAGGGTGCAGGAGCACATTCTGATCGCCGAGAAAGTTCTCGGAAAACCCTTGCCTGATAATGCCCAAGTGCATCATGCCAATAACGATCGTCTGGATAATAGCCACGCCAACTTGGTCATTTGCCAAGACCAGGCGTATCACTCTTTGTTGCACGTAAGGCAGAGGGCAATGGACGTGTGCGGCAACCCTAATTTTAGGGCATGTGCCATCTGCCGCGAGTACGGAGACCCGGCGCAGATGGCCATTAAAGACCACTGTGGCAGCGGGACCTATGTTCACCGCAAATGCAGACTAGAACGTCAACAACAGTACCAACAGAAAAGGAGATCGCTATGTCAGACACAGCCAACGCCCTGATCGACAAACTGAAAGCCCTCGCTCCGCAGCAGGAGAAGGGCCTGGCCCACACCAACATCGCGACCATGCTCGCAGCACAAGCCAAGGCCGCAGTCGAGGCGCGCTTCATCATGGCGCTGAACAGGCCACGCAATTGGGACGACGTTCGCATCAACCTTCTCGCTGAGTGCCGCCGGCCGGCCTTCGCGCAGAACAAGAGCGCCTACTACATCAAGCCGATCGGCAAGGGTGTCGAGGGCCTTGGGATCCGCTTCGCCGAAGTCGCGCTCCGGTGCATGACGAATGTCTTGGTCGAGACGACCACTCTGCACGACGACACGCTGACTAGGATGATCAAGGTAAGCGTGACCGATCTCGAAGCGAACGAGACCATCGATAAGTCTATAACGCTCACGAAAACAGTGGAGCGCAGCAAGCCGCTCGATGACGGCAGTTATATCTCGGTGCGTCAGAACTCGCAGGGCTATAAGACCTACATCGTGCCGGCGACCGATGACGATCTCCTGAACAAGGAGGGTGCGCTTGTGAGCAAGGCCATCCGCGTACTCGCGCTCCGCATCATTCCAGGGGACCTGCAAGACGAGTGCGAGGCCATCATTCTGGAGGTACGCAAAAATACCGCGGCGAAGGACCCGGCCGCCGAGCGCAAGAAAATCGCCGACGGGTTCGCGGAGATCAACGTCAAGCCTAGCGACCTATCCGAGTACCTGGGGCACGACTTCGGCGCCTGCTCACCGGCGGAGTTGGTCAAACTGCGCGGATTGTACGGCGCTATCCGTGATGGCGAGACCACCTGGGCGGCTGTCATCGATGCGGCGCGGGCTTCGATGGCTGAGGCGGGCGCAAAGAATGTCCGTGACGCTTTGAAGCAGAAGCCGGCGGCGGCAGCCGGCAAGAAGCCGCCCGAGCCCGATCACACGCCGAGGGCTGGCGTACCACCCGGAAACATCGGCGCAGATGAGAGCGATGCCGGCACGCAGGAAGCGGAGCCACCCCCCTCCACGCGCCAGAGGGTCAAGGCGCCGGCGGGGATGATCGTGGAATGAGACCTGAACATCCGGCAGCAGCCATCTTCCCGCTCCTCATTGGCGAAGAGTTCGAGGATTTCTGCGCTGATATCGCAGAGCATGGACTATTACAGCCGATCCAGCTTCTCAGCGACCACATCATTGATGGCCGAAACCGCTACCGCGCCTGCATCAAGCTCGGCATCGATCCGGTGTTCGAGGAGGTCGATGTACAGATGGATGCGCTTGCCTACGTCGTCTCCGTTAACCTTCATCGCCGGCACCTCAACGAAAGCCAACGCGCGATGATAGCGGCCGAGATCGCGAACATGCCAGCCTGGAGGCCGCAAAGAAGTCCGCCAATTGGCGGACTTTCTCAGCCGCAAGCGGCGAGGATGCTCGCTGTCAGCGAACGCTCGGTACAACGTGCGACGAAAGTTCGTAAGTCCGCCGCCCCCGAAGTCGTCGAAGCGGTGCGCTCGGGCCAACTTCCGGTAAGTCGGGCAGCCGACATCGCGGAGATCGCGCCAGAGGCCCAAGGCGTCGCGCTCAAGCAAAAACATGGTGTTCATTTCTCCAGTGAGACGCCAGAGCATTACACGCCCAAGGTCGCGCTCGATGCGATCATCTCCTGTCTTGGCGAAATTGACCTCGATCCCTGCGGCAATCCAGGCGAGCCCAACGTACCGGCGCATCGCCATTACACCGAGGCCGATGATGGACTCGCGCAAGACTGGCACGGACGCGTCTTCATGAATCCACCCTATGGCCGGGAAATCGGGGCCTGGGTCAGAAAACTACATAGCGAATATGGGGAGGCGCGCAGAGTCACGGAAGCGATCGCCCTCGTTCCATCACGAACCGACACCGAATGGTTCCGTGTGCTCCGCGATTATCCGGTGTGCTTCATCTCGGGCAGACTCACGTTCGTTGGGAACTCCGACCCCGCGCCGTTTCCGTCGGCCATCTTCTACCTTGGCGACAACCTGCGCTCCTTCACGTCATCTTTCTGTGGTCTTGGAGACATATGGGCACGCGTACGCTAACGCATTCATTCCAAGCGAAACTCCGCCAGGGTGAAGCCGTCGAACGCGACCTCGACGAGCATTTCAGCGAGAGGTATTCGATACGCAGGGTCTCGATGGACGATCAGCGCAACGGTATCGACAGAGTGTTCACCGACAGAGAATCAGGCGAGCGTTTCCGCGTCGAATACAAGGCCGATTGGCGGGCTACCGACACCGGCAATGCCTTCATCGGGACCGTCTCTGTCGATACGACCGGCGTGCAGGGGTGGGCGCTGACCTCGCAAGCCGATTGGGTGGTCTACGCATTGCCACCGCTGCGGAAATATCTGCTCATACGCCTCGCGGAGCTGCGGGCCGCCCTCACGGAATGGTGTGAGAACTATCCGACGGCCGGCGCGAAGAATCGCGATTACACGACGCACGGGGTATTGGTCCCGCTCATGGAGTTCGCAAAACTCGCGCATGCCGAGGAGGAGTACTGATGCGCATCAACCGCATAAAAATTCAAAACTTCCTCGGCATAAGCGCACTGGATATAAAAATAGACAAACCTCTGCTTTTTATCGCTGGGTCCAACTGTTCTGGAAAAACCTCTACCGCACATGCGCTACGCTTCGTACTTAATGACGAACTCTGCCGGGTTGAGCACAAAAAGAATATCCGTGAATTAGTCAAGGAGGGCGCCAAGAACGGAAGCGTCGAACTTACGGTTGATGGTGTCGCCTACCAACGAAGTGCCGCCACAGGCCATATTGTCTCGAAGGATCAACCACCGAAGCCGCATCCAGCATTGCACTACGTTTTAGACCCGCCCGCCTTCGCGGAGATGGATGCGAACGCACGCCTTAGTTTTTTGTATTCCTTGATGGGGGTCAACAGGAGCGCGACCAGCATCACCAAACTCCTCGAAGAACGCGGCCATGCCAAGCCGCATATTGAGCGCATCGAGACCAGTCTCAGCGGTGGGTTCCAGGCGGCGCATCAGCACGTTAAGGAGTGCATTACACTGCTTACCGGGGAGTGGAGGGGCGTTACCGGAGAAAATTATGGATCTGTAAAGGCCGCGGCGTGGTCGAGCGAGGTGCCAGGCGTCGCGCCTTCCGACATCACCCGGCTCAAGGCGGAAATCACAAAACATGAGCATGAGATCGGGCAACTGCAAGCCCGCTTGGGTGCACAGAAGGAACGCACGCGGTTCGAGCAGTCTATGAGAGAGACCAAGCGCATCGCCAGAGAGCTGGAGGCGCGCACGGCCGCGACAAAGGAATGCCAAAAGAAGATGGATGATTTAACCGCCGAGGAGCGCCAGATCAGTGAGGCGCTAGGGAAAGCCCAAGCCGCGCTCACGATCGAATCGCATGCCGTACAGGGATCGTTTTTCCAGTGCCCGGCGTGCGGTGAGTCCCTGGTTTACTCCCGTGGTGAGTGCAAGATGGTGGGCAATCCGGTCGCCGTGGACGTGAGCGCCGAGATTGAGGCGACCGAGGCGCAGGTGAAGGAACTCAAGCTCGCGCTGACTGAGGTGGGGAATCGCAAGCACATCGGTGATCGACTGATGGTCGATACCCTGAATGCCGTGGGGCAATCGCAGGCGGCAACGAACGCGCTCGCCGATCTGAAAGAAGCGCACGAGAGCGACACACAAGGAGCGGCGGGAGTCGAGGAGCAAATTACGGCGATGACCGCCGCACGCGCCGAGGCAAGGCAAGCGTTGGATCAACTCGAAGCGGCTACCCGCAATCATCACGAGGCCGTCAACAATACCCAGCGGGCGACTGCGCTCCACGAGGAAATCAAAGCCCTCACCACGTTGGCCGCGGATCTCGCGCCCGATGGCCTGCCGGGGGAGTTGCTGTCACGTGCGATGCGGCCCATCAACGAACGGCTGCGCGATAGCAGCATCATGGCCGGCTGGTCGTCAGTCAGTATCACCACCAATGGGATACTGATTCATAGCCGCCCCTGGGCGCTCGCGTCCGGATCTGAGCGCTGGCGAGCCAACGCGATGATTGCCGAGGCCATCGCGCACCTCTCGGGTGTCCAGTGCTTCGTGCTTGACTCCCTCGATATTCTGGAGCCAGCGCAACGCGCGCAGGCGCTTGGGTGGCTTTGCGAAGTCGCGAAGGATCACGAGACGGTGATCGTGCTCTGCACACTGAAAGCCCAGCCGAAGGAGCTGCCGGACACTATTCAATCTGTGTGGTTGGGGGGCGCGTGACAGAAGAACGAAACATATACATGGACGCCCTTCTTTGGTGGAAGGCAGAGGCCCTTTTGCAGGTGTGCGGCAGAGGGGCGGGACGAGACCAACTATTGATCGCGGCTGTAATTCTAGTGCCAATACCCAACGATGTTGCCGAACAACACATGAAGGATGCCCAAGCGGCCATAAGGGAAACGGAGTCCGCTTCTGTAACCGATCCGCCGCCTAAACCGGATATCAATCTACAGGGAAGCACTCGCGGGCATGACGGATCATGCCCCTGAAATGTCCCCACTGCGGGCGAACCAACGCCCACAAAGACAACGACGCCGCTTCCGGCACGATGTTCTTCCCGGTGCTGGACTCCAGCGATAAGGATCTCGTCTTCTGTGTTGCGTGCCGGAACGTCGTCTCCGGCCCACCTGGTAAGGGTGGGTGTCTCGTTCTCCCGAGTGATGAGCGGCTGGCGGCAGAGCTAGAGGCTATCCAGCAGACCGCAAAGCTCATCCTGGATGCCGAACGGAAAGTAAACAAGAAAGTCGAACCACGGCCCCATGAGGAGGGCGATTCCCCCGGCGAGGGGTATAACGTCCGCGACGATGGCGCGATCGAGTTCTGTTTCAAAAAATCCCGCACTGAGAGGTTCGTGATGAACATAGTGAAAGGGACCCTCGATAAGCTCGGTTTCGCCAATGCTCACCAGACAGGGGGATCCTCGGCCTTGTGCCGCCGACAGTGCCCGAGCAAGAAAGGCTACCAGCATGTCATGGTGAAGATCGTCGCTATCACCGTCGAGGCCGAAAATGGATGATAAGAAGAAACTCGTCGAGGAGTGGAATGCCACCTATCCAGTCGCGACACGGGTGATCGTGACTCTGGATAGTGGCAAAGGAATGGACACAAAAACCAGAAGCGAGGCGTGGTTATTGGGAGGCCATACAGCGGTCGTTATGGTCGATGGAATCGTAGGCGGTTATAACTTGAAACGCTGCCGCGCGATACCGGCGGACTCATGAGCGACATCACCCTCGACGAGCAGCTTACGTGCGTGCGGCGCGAGATAGCGATGCGCCAGCGCGTGTACCCCAAGTGGGTCACGCTTGGGAAGCTCTCCGCGGTGAAGGCAGACCACGAGCTTCTTTGCATGCAGGCGGTGCTGGAGACACTGTTGAGAGTCCAGGGCATTGAGAAAGACTACCTTGAAGCGAAGAACAGGTTATCCACACAAGACACCAACGAGCAATGATGAATGGCAAATGGCCGTTGACATCGCCGAGGGCGTCCTGGTGCTTGACTCGGCGCGCAAGTACCGCCTGGTCACTGGCGTGCCGAAGGTCAACGTGGACAGGTGCGTCAAGATCCTTAACGCGGGGCGCGCGCGCGACATCGTGCCGAGTCCGGATGCCGTTGAGCGCTTCGTAGCATGTGTACAGCATGAACAAAAACCTGACTGACGCTTGGGACGAAGCCGGGCGCAATCCAGGGACCCCCGTGGATATAGGTCAAATGGTTTGTTGCGATTTCTGCTCGGAAGATTTTAGCGACTCTGACGCCCAAGGGGGTTCCTGTTCGGGTCGTATGGGGTGTGCCCGGTGTGCGCCGAGAGCTTCGAGTTGCAGGTCCATGCGTGCGGGGAGGGTAAGTATATCCGCGCCAGCGCCGAGCCCGACGAGACCTTCAGGGCGTTCGTCCTGCGCATCCGGGCGGGAGATAACACCGTGTCGATAAGACGCTTCAGCGTATGACCCACACCTACGCAGTTCTCGAAGTGAGCCAGGCGACCTACGACGAGATCAAGGCCAAGCTCATCGAGGCCGGCTACAACCACGCTTTCCACGCGCACCTGATCGACATGCATGGCATCGCGTTGAAGCCGCCAGACCACCCCACCCCTGAATACTTCGGGGTACACCCAGGCGCATGAGCAAACCGCCAGATGCCGTAGCGATAGGATCACGGGCACCTGCTCGGTGACAACAAACTCGGCGAGCACCTTGCCATCCGTCTCCTGCAATGGCAGATCACCGTGCGTCTCACCGAATATAAACACCGGGAACCCGCTGCGTAGACCCCAAGCGGCAAGCTCTCAGCCGCGATCGAGGCGAAGCAGCAGGATGACCCGAAGCTTCTGCGAGCGCGAATTGCCGAGCTTCAGCGCGAACTCGCGAAGAAACCGCAGCAGCCCGACCCCAAAGAACTGGAGGGCTTGCTGGAGAGCACACGGCGACGTGGCCTCATTGACGGCTACGACAAGGCGCTGCACGACATAGCCGGCGAGATCTCGGTGACGAAATGCCAAGAGCAGTTGGAATCGGCGCTAACCGGTCTGAAGGCGCTGCACAAAGCATTGGGGAAAACGCCGCATGCCGAGCCAGGTCTAGTCGCAGAAACTGCAAAACGGCCCAACCCTGTAAAGTTGTCAAGTACAGCTTTACACCCGGTTAAGCATTCCGCCGACGGCAATTCGCATCTTCGCGCGGGAGCTGTGCGGATTCTTCGCGAGCTCGCCGCTCGTTATCCCGCTGGCTATTCCCGCCCCCAGGTCGGCGTGCTCACACGCTTCACGCACACGGGTGGCACGTTCCAAACCTACCTTGGCGATCTGCGGAGAGCGGGTTACATCGAAGAGATTGACGGTCTCATCTACGCGACGCAGGCCGGCATTGAATCGGTAGGGGCTGACATTCCGCAAGCGCCGACATCGCACGCTGAGGCGATGGCGATGTGGCGTGGCGCACTGCGCGCCGGGGCGTTCCGCATGCTTGAAGCCGTTGTCGCGGCAGGCAAGCACGGCCTCTACAGGGAAACCATTGCCGAGGCGGTCAACATGGAGAAGACCGGCGGAACGTTCTCGACTTATCTGGGAGACCTGCGCCGCAACGGACTGATCACGGAGCGCGGCGGCATCGCCATCGCCAACGATATTTTGTTTCCATGAATAGCACGCTCATGAGTAACCAGACCGCAAACTACAGTCCCAAGCTCCGCGAGGCCATGAGCGAGATCATCGAGATCATCAAGCGCCACGACATCGCCGCGCATGTAGTGCTCTATGAGGACCACCTTAGTGAATTTCTGCTCGCCATCGACCCCTCGTGGAGTATGGCGTGGTTCGAGGGTCCTGGCTTGCGGATACGCTCGAAACTCGAAGACTACGGCGGCGATCGCGATGCGCAACGTACGGCATTGGAGCGCACGGTCGGCATGCTGCGGCATTTCTCCGATCTGGCCGAGCGTGACCACAACCTATTTGAAGCGGTGCTCGCGGACCTTGGCAGACGGTTCGACATCGAGCACACCGGCGGCGAGGTAGCCCCAAGGAGTGATCATTAGATGTTCCTCACCGACGAACAACTCGTGATCCTCACCGGCCGTAAGCGGCGCGCAGGGCAAATTGCCTGGCTCGCCGAGCGGCGCATCCCGCACATCGTCTCAGCCGCCGGGTTTCCGGTGGTCGCGGTGCGCGAGGTCGAGCGGCGGTTAGTGCAGGACCCGAAGATTAGAACCAAGGACCGGCCGCGGTTGGAGCTGGTGAGATGACCATAAAACTACCATGGCAAAGCATGGACGAGAGCACGGCAAAGAGGGTACAGCGCTTTGCACAACTTACGGGCTTGAAGCCGTCCTTAGCGCATCAACGAGTTTTCGGAGAGCACGGCGAGCGTTACCCGCATGGGGCTGACCATACAAATGTGTGGCGCGACGGAGCGTCCTACGTTATCACCACAGAGCCCTATCGTACTGCCGACACCAGCGGACTAGAGTCGTGGTGTACGCTGCACGGATGGATCTGGCGCACGGTCGCCGACCTTGACATGTGGAACCCACCGCACACGATTCTGTATCTATTGTCGCCGCCTATGATTGGTGGGGATATCGAACGCATTCTGAGGCGCGTCGTGGGAAGATCCGCCAAGTTGGAACCTGACCGCTAACGGGGCTACTGGAGCTGGTGAGATGACGGCCTGCGCGTTGACATTCGCACGGCGGCGGGTTTACCCTGCGTCTTGGAGTCTGAGAAACTCCGAGACAAGCGGTAAAGCCGCGACCGACAGACGCGGCTTTGTTGTGCCCGATGCTTTCATTGTCGGGGCGGCGCGAATACAAGACCCGAAAGGGGAATTACCGCGACCGACTTGTCTCGGTTTCTTAAGCCCCGACGCCTTCGCGGGCGCGACTAAGAAACGTTCCTGCGAGGGATTTATTAACCTCGGCAAGGAGTGTTTCTATATGTCAACTCAAGACCTCCCGGCGTTCACGCCGGAAACGTTTTTCATCCCAGATCCCACTGCTTCGCACGAGCTTCATCTGGACCTCTTGTCCACGCTTCTCGCTCGCGCTCATGGAATCGTCATGCTGCTCTCATCCGATGCGGAGGAGCGGCTGGCGGAGGGCAATTCCGTGGAACTGATTTACGTTGCTAACGCTCTGGATGCCGTCGATGGTCTGCTGAAACAAGTGGATACCGTCATCCTGTATTCAATCATGGCCGAGGCCGAGAAGCTCCAGCAGGAGCGGTGAGATGAGAATCACCGCCACGATGTTCCAGGCGATCGAGTCTGCCAGGAAGAATGGTGGGAGGCTGAGACTCTACGATTTTGGTCATTGGGCTGGGGACGATGGGATTGGTGGAGAAGATGCTCCATACACCAAGACCATAGAAGCACTTGTCCAGTACGGGTTAGCTAGGTATACCGCTTGGCGCCATGTCAAGCCATCGATATGCCGAAGAAAGAAACAACCTATCGAAGTCGCCCTGATCACCTCTGCCTGTGATGGGATCAGGCAGGGAAAGTGGCCACGCACGCCATTTGAAGTAAGATTTTGGCACAAGGTTAATAAAACAGAGACGTGCTGGCTTTGGACTGGGCACACCAATTATTCAGGGTATGGACTGTTCAGACGCAGTAGGGGCTCTCAAGAAGTACGTGCGCACAGGGTTTCCTGGGATCTTCATTATGGCCAGGTGCCTGAAGGGCTGCTTGTACTACATAAATGCGATGTCAGAAATTGCGTTAACCCAGATCATTTATTCTTGGGAACGCAACCAGACAACGTGCGAGATTGTGAGGTTAAGGGCCGGGCCTGGCATCAAACTTTGGATACCAATGAGGTATTAAAGAAAGCCTGGACCACAAGGAGGAGAAAAGGTCATGTATGATTCTGGCGCTATGGGCCGCAGCAAGATCCACAACACCCACCTCCCGCCCCGGATGGTTCTCAGGCACGGGGCCTTTTTTCACACGCCACGCATCGGCGGGCGCCAGCAGATGGTGCGGCTCTCCGCCAACTTCACCGAGGCCATCAACCTCTACTACCAGCGGGAACAACGGACCCTCGCCGGCAGCACGGTCAACGACGCGCTTAGCCGCTACGACCGCGAGGTCCTGCCTGGCAAGGCCGAGAAGACGCAGAAGGACTACCGGCGCTATATTCGGCATCCTGGAGAGCTGCGCAAGGTTTTCGGCGACTCCCAGCTCACTTCCGTTCGCCGTTCCGACATCGCCCAATACCTCGATCGGCGATCGGCCAAGATCGAGGGTAACCGTGAGATCGCTTGCCTGTCCTCAGTCTTCCAGTCCGCCATCCGCTGGGGCTGGTGTGACGAGAACCCCTGCCGCGGCGCTCCTCGCAACCCCGAGCGCAAGCGGAAGCGCCTGCCGAGCGATGCCGAGCTGGCCGCCATTCACATTGCCGCTAGCGAGCAGCTCTGCTGCATGGTCGATCTGGTGCTTCTAATCGGCTTGCGCAAGGGGGACATGCTCAAGATCCGACTGTCCGACATCACGGCTCAAGGCTTGCGGGTAGAGGTCCAGAAGACTGGCGCCATTGTCACCTTCGAGTGGTCCGAGGCGCTGCGGGAGGTCATCGACCGGGCTAGAGCCCTGCGCCGGCGCGTGGGGTCGCTGTACCTATTCGCCAACCGCCGCGGTCAGCAGTACACCACCAGCGGGTTCGACTCGATCTGGAAGAGCGCGTTACGGCGAGCCGGTGTCAAGGGTTTGACGTTCCATGACCTGCGCCGTCGGGCCATTAACGAGGCCAACCGCCAGGGAGGGCTCGACTACGCCCAGTCGATCGGCGCGCACAAGAGCCGGCAGGCGACCGAAGGGTATTTGGTGCCTGGGGAAATCTTGGTGAGGCCGTTGCGATGAGGAACGGGTGATGGGAAGACACAAGGAGTCGAACATGCATTTGCCGCCGCGCATGGTGTTGAAGCACGGGGCTTACTACTGGACGCCCCGTGTTGAGGGCCGGCAGGTAATGCGGCACTTGGGAAGGGACTACCAGTTAGCGCTAGAAGCCTACTACGAGCTGGAGGGGGTTGCTCCTGGAAGGGACCGGCCAGGCTTGTGGGATAACGAGCGCTTTTGGTGATGGCCTGTTAGTTATTTTGTTAGTTATCCGTTATTTCTGTGGCTCAGAAAAAACAAAACGACCACTCACACGCGCGGCGCCATTTGCAAGTTATTGATTTTTGGTGGGCCGTGTAGGGCTCGAACCTACGACCTACTGATTAAGAGTCAGCTGCTCTACCAACTGAGCTAACGGCCCATTATGTACACCAACATGCCCGAGCGATGGGGTGAGCGATGGGACTCGAACCCACAACAGCCGGATCCACAATCCGGGGCTCTACCATTGAGCTACGCCCACCATGACCTTGCGTCTTAGCACGCAACTTGGTGAAGGGCTTCCGCCGCAGACCAAGCTTTTCCCAAGTCCACATTGGCGCGCCTGGCAGGACTCGAACCTGCGACCCTCAGCTTAGAAGGCTGATGCTCTATCCGGCTGAGCTACAGGCGCGTATCCCAAGATGAGTCTTTCGCCCATGTAAACCCATGCGCGGCGAGGTTGGTCGGGGCAGAGGGATTTGAACCCCCGACTCCCTGCTCCCAAAGCAGGTGCGCTACCAGGCTGCGCTATGCCCCGCTAGACAGATCCCGCGAAAGCGAGGCGATAATACGCACGGCCGGTGATCACGTCAATCCTTCCTTCACGCGTGTCCTGGGTCCAGGAGCGGGGACTTTCCGGGATATTTATCGGCCCGAGGCGCCAGGTTTCGGAACGTTTTGGCGTCTTGCGCGAGTGCGGACCAAGGGAGGTTGTGGGCTCAGTGAGCTGAACCGGATGGGAGGGGTAAGAGTCTGGGATCGGGCCATTCGAAGTCGATCGAATGGCCGCGCCGGTGAGCGGGGCGGTGCCCGGGCGGACAAGCTGAGATGGGTGAGGATCTTGGCAATAACGTGGGGATTTTCGATGGCGGCGATGATCTTCAAGGTACCGCCGCAGTGGGGGCAGTGCTCAATAGGCCTCTCCTCTCAACGTTAAAATAGGTCCTCGCACTCCCTTAACTCTGCCGCAGCGAGATTTACCGGCGCTAACACCGAATGGCTGGCGACCCACTGGGTATATAACCAATAAGCGTGTCTTTTGTGATAGTTCCGCAGAAACCTATTAACGACCCAAGCGCCAGACACGAAACCGAAAAGAAACGGTAACACCAATACAATATCCATAATCCTATACTCCTATTTCTTTACCGCGCGCGTTGAAAAGTCCTCGTGGAATTTTTTTCTCCTGGCCGAGGACTGGCTCGCCCTCGGGGTCTATCCTGGAATCCCTTAGTGCGTTTACGCTTGCCATCAGTCCTATTACCGAAGCTACAAACGTGTACGCAGTTACGCCTATCAATGACGCCAGTGCAAATTTGGAAAATCGTATAGCCATATCCATATGTTAGGTCCTGTCGTTTATTCCTATGATGCATAGTATCGGTTACGCGCGCGCAACCGGTCAAGTTATTTATACGTATAGCGTATAGGATTTTTAAACGCCCTTTTTCCTCAAAAGTGAAGGTACTGCTTACCCTGCAGGGTGTCAATCACGCGTGTCCTGGGTCCAGGAGCGGGGACTTTCCGGGATATTTATCGGCCCGAGGCGCCAGGTTTCGGAACGTTTTGGCGTCTTGCGCGAGTGCGGGCCAAGGGAGGTTGTGGGCTCAGTGAGCTGAACCGGATAGGAGGGGTAAGAGTCTGGGATCGGGCCATTCGAAGTCGATCGAATGGCCGCGCCGGTGAGCGGGGCGGTGCCCGGGCGGACAAGCTGAGATGGGTGAGGATCTTGGCAATAACGTGGGGATTTTCGATGGCGGCGATGATCTTCAAGGTACCGCCGCAGTGGGGGCAGTGCTCAATATCGAAATCGTAACCCGCTTGAGCAGCCGGGCCCAGCTGATGGGTGCAGGCGCCGTGGGCTGTGCAGCATCGCCAGCGCCTTCTTACTTGACGGCTCGTAGAGGTAGCTGACACCATGCTCGGCTTTGCAGAGCAGCAAATTTGTAGAAGTAGAAATTTGATCTGACAGCTTCTCGTCGGCGTGTGGACGCGGGCGGCGGGCGTTGTGATCGCGATCAACATGGTCATCGCGGTAATGCATGCGTACCAGGTCTTCACGATGTCCAAAACGGGCGGCTGGGCGCTCGAGCTGCAGGGGATGTTCGTCTTTGCGGCGCTGGCGGTAACAGTGCTGGGCGCGGGACGGCTCAGCATGGGCGGCATCAATGGTCGCCTGAACTAAAGGACCACTTAGGATAGGGAGAACGCAATGGCAAAGTACGGGAAAAAGGCATCGGAGAAAGTCAGGAAGGTCATGCACGAGCGCAAGGCAGGCACGCTGAAGAGCGGCAGCACCGGCAAGAAGGTCAAGAGTCGGAAACAGGCGATCGCGATCGGGCTTTCCGAGGCCCGGCGCGCAGGCGCCAAGGTGCCGCGCAAGAAATCATCGTCGAAGTAGCAGCCGAATCGGCAGCGACAGGAAAACGGCTCGAGCGCCGGGACATTCGCCGCTCGCGAGGGCGTGCGACCGCGCGCATATAAGATTCAGTCATATAGGATCACTCATAAGAATTCTAATGGTCGAACTATCATCGTAATGTTGATAGGGCTTTTGGCGCTTGGCTACTTGCATTAAACCAACGACAATAAGCTTTATAATTCAAGAAAGGCCAACCCCATGAAGAAATGTAATGAAGTGATGACGAAAAACCCGATTTATTGCTTGCCAACCGACGCGGTGGCAAGGGCGGCGCAATTGATGAAGAACGAGAATATCGGTCCGATTGCTGTCATTGAAAACGAACAGACTAAAAAGTTAGTCGGCATCGTGACCGATCGCGATCTGGCTTTAAAAGTGGTTGCCGATGGGCGCGACCCCAAATCCACGAAAGTGGAAGAGGTGATGACGCGCAAGGTCGTGACCTGCCGTCCTGATGATGACCTGCAAAAGGCGCTGGATGCGATGTCTGAGCATCAATTGCGCCGCATTCCTGTCGTTGACGATGACAATAAACTTGTCGGGATCATCGCCCAGGCGGACGTGGCGACGCGCGTTAACCAGCCTCAGAAAACCGCTGAAATAGTCAGAGAAATTTCACAATCCAGCCCGAAGTAAGAGAGCGATCGGCCGGTCAACCTGACCACCCTGGCACCGCACATCGTCGCAGCCATCTTGGACGACACCTCGCCGAATCACACCACGCTGTTTGATCTAGCCGTCGATCCACCCGTGCTGTGGCATGAACAGCGGGAGACGATCCGACATTCCGCGTCAATTCCCGACTTGCCTGACGCATCACGGCAATCCTCGAGGAGAGAGCTAGTCCGCCATGATCAGAGCCACGAGGATATCCGGCGAGCTTGTCATTCCTGAAAATTCATACGCAACGAATTGACGGCCACACGGTAGCTTTTAGTGCATCACGGCGTGTACTGGAATTCGATGATAGATCGCTTTTCGGGAGTTTTGCGGGACTCAGTACGACACCGTTAGACACTGTCCGCCATTTCACGTGCAACGGGCGCGGGCAGACAGTTAATTAAAACAATAAGTTACGATCCGAGCGGAGTCCTCATAATGCTGAGGTCGGTGGTTCGAATCCACCCATAGCCACCAATAATATCAATTAATTAAACCCATCCCGAGCTAAGGCGCATGACGACAACGAGATGGATTGTCCTGGCGATCGCGGCGGTGCTCACTGCCGCTGCGGCCGTTTTTTATTACAGGCAAGACCCGCAACCAACGGAGACCGCGAGCGCTCCGCCGCCCAAGCCGTCAGCGCGGGCGCCCGAAACCGCTCAACCGGAGATCCACTACCCCGTTCCGGCGACCGAAGCGCCGGAGCAGGCGCCGCCGCTGCCCGCGCTCGACGAGAGCGACGAAGCCGTGCGGGGCTCTATGGAGAAAAGCTTCGGCAAGGCGCCCATTGATGCCTTTCTTCTCCCGACGGAGATCATTCGACATTTGGTCGCGACGATCGACAGCTTGGATCGCGGCCCCGTGCCGCTACACTTCCGCCCCATGAAGCATGTCCCTGGGCTGCCGGTGGTCAACGCCAAGGGCGAGACAATCATCACCCTGAGTCCGGACAATGCGAAGCGCTATGAGCCTTACATTTCGGCACTGCGCGCAGTAGACGCCAAACGGTTCGCGGATGTGTACCAGCATTACTACCCGCTTTTTCAGAAAGCTTACGAGAACCTGGGCTATCCCGGCCGCTACTTCAACGACCGCCTGATCCCGATCATCGACCATTTGCTGGCAACGCCCGACATCAGCGACCCCATCCGGCTCGTCCAGCCCAAGGTGCTCTACCAGTTCGCCGATCCAGAATTGGAAAAACGTTCCTGGGGCCAGAAAACCCTGATCCGCATGGGACCCGCGAACGCGGCGGCGGTCAAGGCAAAGCTGCGCGAGATTCGGGCGTCGATCGCCGTCAAGGCTGATACGCCGTGAATACTCATGAGTAATTCCGTGCTGCTCCCGAACCGCCGTGTCTTTCTACGTACACTCACACTAGGCGTGATGACCTTGATGGCTCGCGGCGCAGGCGCCCAAGCGCTCGTGCCGACGCCGAGGCAGACCGAAGGGCCCTTCTACCCGGATAAGCTACCGTTCGACACCGACAATGATTTACTTGTCACCAACGAGGACCTAACGCCCGCAGTGGGCGAAGTCACGCACCTCAGGGGCAGGATCCTCGATGTGCATGGGGACCCCATCAGGAACGCTCTGGTCGAGATCTGGCAGGTGGACAACCAGGGCGTCTACCTCCATTCGGGTAGCGCCAACCGGAAGAAGCGCGATATGAGCTTTCAAGGATTCGGGCGTTTCCTGACCGGGCAGAGCGGTGAGTACTATTTCCGGACCATCAAGCCAGTCCCCTACCCCAGCCGTCCCGCCCCTCACATCCACTTTGCCATAAAGATGAAAGGCCGAGGAAAGTGGACCACCCAGTGTTATGTCCAAGGCCACCCGGGGAACGAACGCGATGGCATCCTCAATACCATCGAGGACCCACAAGCGCGCCGTGCGGTCATAGTGGATTTCGCCCCGATCGAGGGGTCAGGCGTCGGCGAACTCGCCGCGCGCTTCGACATCGTGCTGGGCCTCACCAGAGGGCTAGCCCGAATATGAGGTCTGTGCCGTTGTTGTGTTTTGACCTATAGCGCCAATCACCATGCCAAAGAGGGCGCCGCGCTTCTGCGATGGGCGTGGGCATCTCCGCCTTTTGGGTCCACGCGTAGGTTCGTGCGACACCTTGCCTTTCGATCGTCTGGGGCGCGCTGGTCGCGGGTTGCACGCCCCTGCCGCGGACATAGAATAGGTAAGCTCCTACGACCACCCCGAGGAACAAAATGACCACTGCAGTTCTCATCTTCGCTCCGCCATCCACCAAGGGCCATAACCTGTAGAATCACGCGTATCCTACGATTCCTTGATACCGCCGCTGTCCGCCAATTGCTCGCGTCCAAGCGTCGTCAATTGCAAACCACCTTCGACCAACTTGATCGCAAGCCCTTGCTCGACCAGCCGCGCTGCGATGGATTCCGGCACCTCAGGCTTGATTGGGCTGTCGGTATCCAGGTTTTTCAACCAACTCAACTCTTCCGCGGTCAGCTTGGGATCCATAATCGTGTCGTCTACCATGTGATAAAGCCTTTCAGCAATTACAGGGAAGATACGACTGGACCTGTTAGCTGTCAATCACGCGCTATTTCGGTCCGGAATCGGGGAACTCTCGGGCTACTCGTCTGCCAGACCTCTATAAACTTCAACAAGGACAAGCGGGAGCCAGTGGACTTCGGATGACCCCAACAGAGTTCTCCAACGAACCTGTTTCCGTCACTTCGAGCGATGGCGCGAAGGTGCGCGCTCTCGCAGCAAGGCGCCGGGAAGCTCGCCCCATGCGCCGGTACTGGACGCTCCTTCTCGCCGTCACGTTTAGCTGTGGCGCGGGCGCGGCCGCGACGCGGACCGAACCCCAGGCGAAATCCGCGACGCAGCAAGTGTTTACCGCGAATACGGTGATTGAAGCCGCGCGCCGCGCGGCGGCGAGCCCCTGGGCGCCGAAGAACCTGGACGGCTCACCGGCGCTGCAACAACTGACGTACGACCAGTATCGGGACATTCGCTTTAACGCGGACGAAGGCATCTGGCGAAAGGAGCAGGTGCCGTTTCGCGTCGAGTTCCTGCCGGCGGGCTTTATCTTCAAGAAGCCGGTCAAGGTGTCGATTGTGGAAAACCAGATTGCCCGGGATGTTCGCGGCGCGCCCGGAATGTTCTCTCTCGGCCCGCTGGTTGCGAAGCAACTCGCCAATCAGTCGTTGCCGCTCTCCGGCTTTCGCATGCGTACGCGCCTGAACTCACGCTCCGTCTGGGACGAACTCCTGGTGTTTCAGGGCGCCTCCTACTTCCGCGCGATCGACAAGGGCGGCGCGTACGGGCTGTCGGCGCGTGGGCTTGCAATCCGCACGGCGCACGCCATGGGCGAGGAATTTCCGGCGTTCACAGAGTTCTGGATTGAGCGGCCCGCAGCCAACGCCTCCGGTATCGTGGTGCACGCGCTGCTCGACAGCGAATCGACGACCGGCGCCTATCGGTTTTCCATCATTCCCGGCAGCGAGACGATCATAAACATCGACGTCACGCTGTTTCCCCGCACAGCGCTCGACCATGTCGGCATTGCGCCGCTCACGTCGATGTTCCTGTTCGATGAATCTGAGCGCACGCGCATCGATGATTTTCGCGATGAGGTGCACGACTCCGACGGCCTGCAGATCGTGCTCGCTTCCGGCGAACGCGTATGGAGGCCGCTGCGCAATCCGACGCTGTTGCAGGTATCGAGTTTCACCTCCGAAGCGCCGAAAGCGTTCGGCCTGATTCAGCGCTCGCGCCGCGCTTCCGACTATCACGATCTCGAAGCGCACTACGAGGATCGGCCGAGCGCCTGGATCGAACCGACGAGCCAATGGGGAGAAGGTTCGGTGCAGCTGGTCGAGATTCCGACCGACAACGAGGCGAACGACAACATCGTCGCGTTCTGGCGTCCGAAGCACGTGATACCGGCGGGCAAGCCGTGGCATACCTCGTATCGCATACGCTGGAATTCGCAGCCAAAGCTTCCGCTGGCGATCGGCAAGGCGACGGCGACGCGCACCGGCCCGAGCCTCGACGGCAAGCGGCGTATCTTCGTCATCGAGTTCAGCGGCACCGGCCGTTCGATCGAGGGACTGAAGCTCCGCGCCGGCACGTCGGCGGGCAAGCTCTCGAACCTCGTGCTGCAACCGAACCCGCTCACGAAGGGCGTGCGCGCCAGCTTCGAACTCGACCCGGGCGACGCTGAGGTCGCCGAACTGCGCTTACGTGTATTGCGAGGCAAGCGTCCCGCGAGCGAGACCTGGTTGTATCGATGGACAGCCAGCTGAAGTCGGCGATTCCGCCGGAAGGCCGCGACGTAATGCGCGGCGGCATGCCTTTCGAGCGCCCGCTCGACATGCCAGTGCAGGATCTGCGCCGCGCGCCGGCGTCGCTGCAGATGGAAGCCGCACCGGCGCGCGCGATCTTCGCGCGCGCATTGACTATCCTCGGTGCGCTTGCGATCACCGGCTACGGCGTCTATGAGATGCTCGGCATTGTGAGCTTCGCGAACATGACGTTTCTGCAAGGCGTCATGATCCTGTTCTTCGCGGTCACCCTCGCGTGGATCGCCTTCGCAGCCGCATCGACAATCACTGGCTTTCTCGTGCCTCCGCCACGCGGCAATCCGGACACGTCGATCGCCGGCAGTCACACGGCGCTCGTCATGCCAATCTACAACGAAGATCCCTCGCGCACGACCGCAGGCTTGCAGGCGATGGCGGAAGCACTTGCGCAGAACGACGCCGCACAACATTTCGAAATCGTCATCATTTCCGATTCGACGAACGTCGACGCCTGGATCAACGAATCACTCGCGGCCGATGAACTGCGTCGCACGCTGCGCGAAACCATTCCGGTCTGGTATCGGCGGCGCTGGCACAACGCCGGGCGCAAGGCTGGCAACGTCGAAGAATTCGTGAAGCGCTGGGGCGGCCGTTACGACTACATGATCGTGCTCGACGCCGACAGTCTGATGTCTGCTTCGACGCTGGTCGAACTCGTGCGCCGCATGCAGGCGGATCCGCGTCTGGGCATTCTGCAAACCGTACCGATGCTGATCGGCCATGCGAGCGTGTTCGCACGCATTCAACAATTTTCAGGCCGCGTCTATGGCGCACTGATCGCGCGCGGCGTCGCCGCGTGGTCGGGCAATGAAGGAAACTACTGGGGCCACAACGCGATCATTCGCCTTGCCGCGTTTGCGCAGGCCTGCGGTTTGCCGCAGCTGCCGGGCCGCCGACCGTTCGGCGGCCATGTGTTGTCGCACGACTTCGTCGAAGCGGCGTTGATTCGGCGCGCCGGCTGGAAAGTGCGCATGGCGCCGGAGCTGGACGGTTCGTGGGAAGAAAGTCCGCCATCGCTGGTCGATGTCGCGATCCGCGATCGTCGCTGGGCGCAGGGCAATCTGCAGCATTCGAAGATCATCGGCGCGGACGGTCTTGCGTTTACGAATCGCGCGCACTTCTTCATCGGCATCATGAGTTATCTCTCATCGCCCTTGTGGCTGATGCTGCTGATCGTAGGCTTTGCGCTGACGCTGCAGGCGACGCTGATTCGTCCCGAGTATTTCAGTCGTGCGTTCCAGCTCTTTCCCGACTGGCCGCGATTCGACGCCGAGCGCATGATCGAACTCTTCATCTTTACGATGATCGTGCTGTTGACCCCGAAGGTGCTTGGGTTAGTCCGGACGCTGTTCACGCCGAAGGTTCGCAAGGGCTGCGGCGGCTTCATCGGCGTGACCGCAAGCACGGCGCTCGAGACGACCATTTCTGCGCTGTATGCACCGATCATGATGCTCCTGCAGACGAATCACGTGCTCGAAATTCTCACGGGCCGCGACTCCGGCTGGAATTCGCAGCGCCGGCACGCCTCGATGACCGCCTGGAGCGAAGCGTGGAGCGTGCATTGGCCGCACCTCATCATGGGCGTTCTGATCGGCGTGATCGCGTATCTGATTTCGCCGACATTGCTCGCCTGGCTCTCGCCGACGCTGGTAGGCCTGGTGCTCGCAGTACCACTGTCGAAACTGAGCGGCAGCGTCGCGGTCGGAAAGTTGTTCGCATGGTTCGGCCTCTTGCGTACGCCGGAAGAAAAGCACGCACCGCAGGTGGTGCGCCGGCGCGATGAATTGTTGGGCCAAGCAGCGGCGCGGCAGAAAGACGGCCTGCGCTATCTCGCGCGCAATCGCCAGGCGCGCTACGACCACATTTCCGGCAATCTGCCGCGCCCCGCTGAATCGCGCGGCCACCCTGATCCGCACCGCCTCACAGCAGAACGCAAAGTGCTGGATGCAAAAACGCTCAATGAAGTTTTTGCATGGTTGGGTCCCGCCGAACGGGTGCACGTCGCCGGGGATCCGCGATTGCTGGAGCGGATTGCGGAATTGCCGGATAACTAGAAGCCTTGATTGCAAACCATCTTTACGAACAGGTCAAATTTCGCAAGGAGTCAACTTTGCGGTCTGAATATGTTGAGCGACTGCCTGTTCAAGACGATTCAGCGCCTGTTGCGATCGGCGAAGTTGCAGGAGCAGCGAGCCGTTCACCGGGCCGTAACACCCGGCGAGTGGATGAAATACCCCGGATGAACGCGCCGACCAGGTCGCCGGCCGCCGCGCCGATCCCCATGCCTTCGCGCCAGCGATCGGAGAAATACCGAGTTCATCGTTGGCAGCGGTAAGGATTACGCTCGCCGATGTAAATTTTACAGCCCGCGTTGACCATACCTCGTCGGCCACCACCCGCGCTTGCTATCGACTGGATCGTTTCAGGCTGTCTCACGGTCGGCGTGGACGTATCAAAGAACCGGCTTAAAGAATGGTACACTTTTAACGCGGATCTACGATTAAGCGGTTGTGTTTCGTCATAAAGTCGATACTTATTCAGAAGAACCAGATGGAGCTATGCAGGTGCATACACGGATCACTTGCGAGGTTTACAACCCTCGTGCCAGAACATCTCAGCACGTGATGTGGAGCAATAATCACTGGTCGCGCCGCATGGCATAGGTCTTGCCCAAAACTGATGCACCAGCGAATATGGGGCTTGCCCCTGCGTCGCTGAGGTGTCGGCAGCGCCGGCGATCATTATGTTTTCGGGAGAGCATTCATGAACGGCATCATTTATCTAATAGGTATGATCGTGGTGATTCTAGCAATCCTATCCTTTCTGGGGATGCGTTGACCGGCTTATACGGTAACTCCTCAGCACGCGCTGAAACAGGCGCACAATTACACCACAAGGGAGACTTGATCTTATGAATCCTGCAGCGAGACCTGACGAAGTCATCAGCTCGAAGGCGTTGGGAACACCCGCCTTTGTCGACTGGCCTGCCATAGTTGCCGGCGCGCTCCTCAGCGCCGCGTTTGCTTTTGTTCTGGTGACCTTCGGATCGGCCATCGGGCTGAGTGTAGCGTCGCCATACTCGGGGGAAGGCTGGTCCCGAACCGGGTTCATTGTCGCGACGGGTCTGTGGACGTTATGGGTGATCGTCTCCAGCGTGATGGCCGGCGGATATCTCGCTGGCCGCATGCGCAGGCGCATCGCCGACGTAACGGATCATGAGGTCGAGGTGAGAGATGGCGTCCATGGATTGGTTGTATGGGCGTTGGCTACGCTATTTGGGGCATACCTTGCGACCACTGCGACGCTGGGTGTTGCCAAAGCGGGTGCGGAAGTCGCAGGAACTGTAACGGCAGAGGTCGCGGGCAAAGCAATGGAGAAGGTCGATCCTTTGAGCTTGACCGCGGATCGCCTATTACGCTCCAACGAGTCGGTATCGTCGGAAGCGATCGGGCGTGTATTGGCGGCCAACGTCGACTCGGAAGCTTTGCCCTCTGCTGACCGGCGATACCTCGTGGACGTCGTTGCATCCCGCGCCGGCCTGTCGCAGGAAGAAGCAGCCACACGTGTAGATGAGGCCTTCGCCGCTGCCCGACGGCTCAGCGAAGAAGCCAAGGCCGCCGCTGAGGCTGCGCGAAAGCTCGGAATTCTGGTGGCGTTTCTTACCGCGGCCTCCTTGTTGGCCGGCGCCGCAGGCGCTTGGTGGGCTGCTACAATAGGGGGGCACCATCGAGATGAAAGAACGGATTTCAGTCGTCTAACGCGCTGGCGCCGATAACGGCCCATTCTGTCTATAAAATATCGTCAAGGAGATAATACCGTGAAGGGTTTGATTTTATGGTTATTGGGTGTGCCGATCTCGGTAATCATCCTTCTCTACCTGATTTTCTGATTCAGCTTACGGTCCATGGGTGCATCTCAAAGCACCCATGGACACGTTGTCGTTCCTGAAAATTCATACGTGCGAGTTTGGAGGGCGATCTAGCTGCTCCTATCTCAAGGCGCTTGTCTGAGATAGTGATGGTGTAGACCCTCCTACTACGACTATTGCCATGGAATGTTTCATCTGCCTGTTGCCGCATAAGAGTTGGAATTCGCAACAAACACCCTTGCGGGACCGGGACACAGCGCGATGGATTTTTGTCAAGCAAATTTTCGCTGTGGTTTTAACTGCCCTGGATGCGTGCGGCGCAGCGGGGTAGAATCTCGCAAACTTTAACAATAAACCGCATGAGGAAACTCAAGCTTCCCGATTTAAGCTTTGAACGCGCAGCGCACGGTGTCGTCGCGGGCATTGATGAGGCTGGATGCGCACCGCTCGCTGGACCGGTCGTCGCGGCAGCGGTTGTCCTCCCGCAATGGGTACGCAAACCGCGCGCGCTCCACGGCTTAAATGATTCGAAGCAGGTTCCCGGACCCGAGCGAGAGCGCCTCTACGCCGCAATTATCCAAATCGCACGCTTCGGCGTCGGCATCGCTACGGTCGAAGAAATCGATACGCTCAATATTTACCAGGCGAACATGCTTGCCATGCGCCGCGCGGTCGCCGACCTGGGGATTACCGTCGATACTGCGCTGATCGACGGCAACCGCAAGCCGGGCCTCGCTTGCCACATGACCACGATTATCAAAGGCGACGCGCGTTGTTTGTCGATCGCCGCGGCTTCGGTGATCGCCAAGGTCACGCGCGATCGAATAATGCATCGCTTAGCCGAAACCTATCCTGGATACGGGTGGGAAACGAACGTTGGCTACGGTACCGATGAACACTACCTCGCACTGTTGCGCCTAGGGCCTACGCCTGAGCATAGGCGCAGTTTTGCGCCCAACTTGTTTTTCAGCAGCAGCGATACGCGTTTCAGGTGCCGCTTCGCGGCCGCGGTCTCCGCGAGGCTAGAGCGCCTGCAGTTGCTCCAATTGCGCGCTGATCTGCACGCGGTCTTCGACGCTGCGGATAGCCACGTCGGCGTACTCAAATGGCTGCACGGCGGATGGTTTTTTAAAGCGATCGGTTATAGCGCGTCGGGTGAAGCTGTGTTGGGTGCAGGCCCGCTCGCCGCTTTTCACAATCGCGCGGTCGCCGAACCCCACGCGCCTGCGCTGCTCGTCGCCCTCAGCGCCTAAGTGCATCGGAGTTTGCCGGCGGGTCCGTTCGGATTGTTGCTCTACGTTATGGCCGACAAGGAGCCGCGGCCGGGCGAGCATGAGGCATTTGTCAGGCCGCTCTGGAAGCAGGGCGTAGGTTCGACCATTCACTGCGTCGCCGGTGACGCGACCGGCATCATTCTGGCGGCTGCGAAATGCGCTTTCTCTCTACGGAGAGACGGTTGTAATAGGAAAAGACCATAGGCGAGGAATGCGACGCCTGCCAATTGTACCGGAGAGCGTTTGCCTACCGGCCCGGCTTGAAATGAATTCTCCTCTGAGATCGTGGTCGTACGTGGGGAGAAACAAAAAGGGGAGTCAGAAATGAAACTTTATTACTCACCGGGCGCTTGCTCGCTTGCAGCGCACATTGCATTGCGGGAATCCGGCGCCACGTTTGATCTGGAAAAAGTCGACCTTGGACAGCACAAGACCGCGAGCGGCGGGGATTACTACCGAATTAATCCAAAAGGCTACGTTCCCACGTTAGAGTTCGACGATGGCGGAATGTTGAGTGAAGCCGGAGTTGTACTCCAATACATCGCGGACAAGAAACCGGAATCAGGTCTCGCGCCGAAGCCGGGCACGATGGAGCGTTATCGTTTGATGGAGTGGCTGACTTTTATCTCGAGCGAAATTCACAAAGCGTTCACCCCGTTCTTCCATCCCGAAGCGGGATCGAAGGACGCGGCGAAAGCGCAACTTGCGAAGCGATTTGATTATGTCGACAAGCAGCTCGCAGAAAAACCCTGGCTCATGGGAGATACGTTCACTGTGGCTGATGCGTATCTCTTCGTGGTCACTAACTGGACCAACATCCACGAGATTGATCTCTCTAAATGGCCAAAGCTCAAGGACTTCATGGCGCGCGTAAAGGCTCGTCAGAAAGTGCAAGAGGCGATGAAGGCGGAGGGGTTGATCTAATCGTCTTGACGTTAGCGGACCAATAAGAGGGCGGTAGTGCTCTTGCGCTTGCCCGGCCAGTCCAGCGAGACCGTTATCGAGGTCCAGGAGCAGGCCGGGCAAGTGCTCCAGCGACTATCCGGATCTCGCAGCGGCGGGTCTTTTTTGCCGAAGTCGTTTGCCGCATCGCTGGAGCACACGTCCGCACGCAAGTGATGCAAAATGGATGTGCTGATCGGCCTGTTCCGCGAGATCTCGCGGGCGCCGGACTTCGGCGAGTTCCTTACCATCCCGGCCTACAAGCTGATCGCCTGAAAACGCTCTATGCAACCCTCGCGCCGCAGTCAGCGCGGGCTCGACTGGTTCGCTTTCTTTCTTGCCGATGTGCAGACCGGATGGGGTCCGTTCGTCGCGGCCTATTTGACGTCCGTTGCGTGGACGCAACTCGACATCGGGCTGATCCTGACCATCGGCACGCTTACCGGCCTCGCTATGCAAATTCCCGTCGGCGCGCTGGTCGATCGCGTGCCCGCCAGGCGTCTGCTCGCTGCATTGGCTGTATTCGCGATCAGCGCCAGTGCGCTGCTGCTCGCGCTTTGGCCGACCTTCGGCGTGGTTGTTGTCGCCAAGGTTCTGCACGCAATCGCAAGCTCCCTCACCGGTCCGGTGCTCGCCGCGATCAGCCTCGGGCTGGTCGGCCATGCCGCCTTCAGCGTGAGGCTCGGACGCAATGCCCGCTACCTGTCTCTTGGAAACGCGATTGCCGCAGGCGCGATGGGCGCCTTGGCGTACTATTTCTCCAATCGGGCGATCTTCTTTCTCACCGCGGCGCTTGCCATCCCGACACTCATCGCATTGGCGCGCAGATCCGGCCGAGCGAGATCGATCCGGATTTGGCGCGCGGCGGCGTGCGCAAAAGCAATCCCGGCTCCTGGTTCGATGCCATTGCAAGCCTCGCGCGCAGCCGAGCGCTGCTGATCTTTGCCGCGGCGATCGTGCTGTTCCAGCTCGCCAATGCGGCAATACTGCCGATTATGGCAGGCCTGTTGACGATGCGCGCGCCCGAATGGGCCACGCCTGTCCTGGCGATCTGCATTCTCGCGCCGCAATTCCTGGTCGCAGCCATCGCGCCCTGGGTCGGGCGCACGGCGCAGAGCTGGGGCCGGCGTCCGCTGCTGGCTTTGTGCTTCATGGCGTTGTCGATCCGGGGCGCCGTGTTCGCGGCGACAAGCGAGCCTTACGTGATCATCGCGGCGCAGTTCCTCGACGGCATTTCGGCAGCGGCGCTCGGCGTGCTTGTGCCGCTCGTCATCGCCGATACCACGCGCGGGAGCGGCCACTTCAATTTCGCCCAAGGCGTCGTTGGCGTCGCCGTCGGCATCGGCGCGTCGATCAGCACGACGCTCGCCGGCTACATTGCGGATGCATCCGGGAGTGTCGCTGCGTTTCTTTTCTTGGCCGGGGTCGGCGTCGCAGGTTTCGCGCTTGTTCTTACTCGCATGCCCGAGACGCGAGAAGCGCCGTCGGGCACTTGAGCGGTAATTACGCCGCCTTGGCCGGTGCGCCGGCCTTCTCCACCTTCACGCCGACGGCACGCCAGCGCACGATCCCGTCGGCTTTGCACCGAGCGACCGCCGGCGAGACAAGCCATGGCCAACGTCATGCTCAAGGGCACCGCCCGTGGCTAGTCGCGCCTGTTCATAGCGCCCACTGCAGCGCAAGCCGGCGCCGTGGGCTATCATGTTGCCATGCGCTGGATCTTTCCCCTCGTCCTGCTCGCGGCATGCACTGGAGCCTCCGCACTCCCGACCGCGGCCCACCGGCCACCGACGACCTCAGCGGCCTCATCAGCCAGCCTGCGCCCGGCTGGAAGATCGAGCATTGGTTCAACTCCGAGCCGCTCGCGCTCCAGGACCTGCGCGGCAATGTGGTGCTGGTGCGCTCTGGTTCATGGGTCCGCGCTGCCCGTTCTGCAGCGCCACCGCGCCGGCCCTGAACCGTTTCGACGAGGAGTACCGCGGCCGCGGCCTGGTCGTGATCGGCGTGTATCACCACAAGGACCCCGAGCCGCTGGATGTCGAGACCGTGCGCGGCTACGTCGAGCACTACCAGTTCCGCTTCCCCGTGGCCGTGGACCCCGACTGGCAGACCTTGAAGCGCTGGTGGCTCGACGGCCACGAGCGGTCGTGGACGAGCGTCAGCTTCCTCATCGATCGGCACGGCGTGGTCCGTCACGTGCACCTCGGCGGGAAGCTCGCGCCCGACACCGACGACTTCCGGGTCATGCGCGCGAAGATCGAGGCGTTGCTCGGCGAGTATCCCTAGCCGTGCGCGGTGAGCGGCACCTGGAACGGCGGCAGCTTTGCCGGCCGTCGACGTACGGTGAGGCCGTACACGCATGCCAGCTCGCCGACGACGAGCGTCCGGCCGCTCATATCGAGTCATCCGGCGGTTTGATCGCGAGGTCAATGTCGAATGGACGCTTGTCGCAATACGATGCGGCCGCGCGGTGTACCATGTCCATGCGTGGAATGAACATGCCAGAGATTGAGGACGTAGGCCTAACGCTCCGCACTGCGGTGAGCCGAGCTTAACTTGCGGCGCAGTCTACGATCTGCATAAACACGGTGTACTATTGAGTGCCGCGATGCTATGCGCAGGCGATTGGGTTCTAGCTTGTTAATGGGCTTCCTCGTTGTGACCGGCGTGCTGGTCGTTGCCTGGGCGCTGGTGACGCAGCCGCTATTGCCGCGCGCGCCGAAAGCTGCAACCGTCAATATCGATCCTGCCAGACTGGAAGTACACGTACGGATGTTGTCCGAGACGCTGGTGCCGCGGGACGAGAGTCACCCACACATGCTGGATCGCGCTGCTGCATACATTCGCCGCGAATTTGAACAGGCGGGCGGCACGGTTTCCGAGCAGCCCTACGATGTGGATGGAAAGACCTACCGCAACGTCATCGCGCTATTCGGACCGGATACCGCCGAACGCATCGTGGTCGGCGCGCACTACGACTCTGTGGCTGCAGACGTGCCCGCCGCCGACGACAATGCTAGCGGTGTCGCCGGGCTAATCGAGCTCGCCTATTGGCTGGGCACGACATCGCCACGCATGCAGATAGAGCTCGTCGCCTACACCCTGGAAGAGGGGCAGCATTTTCGTACGCAGCATATGGGAAGCTTTGTGCACGCCCGTTCGCTCAAACAGCAAGATGTTCCAGTGCGCGCGATGTTCTCGCTGGAAATGCTGGGCTTTTTTTCTGACGCGCCCAATAGCCAGCGTTATCCGCATCCGCTGATGAAACTCTTCTATCCCACGCAAGGTAATTTCATCGCCGTGGTCGGCAAGCTGAATCAGCCTACGGTCGTACGGCGCGTGAAGGCGGCCATGCAAGCTGCCTCTCTGCTGCCAGTGTACTCCATCAATGCCCCGCGCTCGGTGCCGGGGATCGACTTCTCGGATCACCGCAACTACTGGGAAGCGGGTTACGACGCGGTGATGATCACCGACACGGCGTTCTACCGGAACCCGAACTATCACACTCCCCGAGATACAGCGGAGACGCTGGACTACCAGAGCATGGGCGGGGTGGTGCAGGGTGTGTACGCTGCGGTGTTGGCCCTGGCGCAGTAGCATCACTGCACCTCTTGCCCATTGAGCATTGTTCCACCTACTCCACGGCGAGGATTGCCAGGCCTGCGGGGATCACTAGCGGTCCATCGGTTCAGGCACGCGAGTTTCGCCGACACGGTCACGTTCCACCGTCGAGGTGGTTTGCACGGACTTACCCACAATTCCGTTCCTCACAATATTATAGCCTGAACAAATATCGTAACTGCTGCCGTTGAAAGCACGTAGATAACTGGTATTAACACTCTCATTGTCTAACCTTTCCTTGGGTAAGTTAATTCGGTTATACCTCTATGGGTGGTAACTCCACCACGCAGGGGCGCTTGATCATTTCCGCTTCCTTACTGCAAGGGGCATACCTACGCCGATGTGAGGGTCTACACCGAGTTCGAGGGTGACAGCGAGAAACGACCGACCAAGACGGGCCCTTTCCGCCACTGCTGCATCTATCGTGTGCGCAACGCCAAACTGGCTAACCGACCTCACGCTCCGCAACCTCGCCATCGGCAACAGCCTGATCGACCTGCGGTTCTGGCGTTAGGACGAGCGCAGCCGCTGGGATGCCACCGTCCGGATGGGCGATGTCGAAATGGTCGAGCAGCCGTGGCGGCCCCGGCGTGACGAAGAACCGGGAACCGAGAACGGGCACTCAACCGCGAACCAAGAATCGCGAACCAAAACAGTGAACAAACTCTATCCGCCCAATGATTGGGGCGGATTTGTCGCACACGGATCGACCCCTCAGCGCTTGAACTACCCACGAAAACAAGACTCGAAAGAACCACCCACAGGGCCGCATGAATTGAGCCTCTCATGACAGACTGGTACCCGAAATATTTTCGTGTCTACATTGGTGCGTTGTGCAGAATCTTGTCGATAGCAGTCCTTTTTGCCATCGCCTTTTCTGGGCCCGTTTGGGCCGAGAATCCATCAGGAAAAGTGGTCTTCACGCTGGACTTTTCAGATCAAGCAGACGGTGATGCCAAGCCATGGCTTAAAGCGAACGGGTTTCAATTCAAGCTGGACGCCGATGCCCTAAGCCCGCACTTCAGCCACAAACGGTTAATGTTAGAGACAAACACTGAGGCAGCGGGTTATTTTCTGAAACGCGTGAACCTCCCGAACGTCAAAGGCATTCGGATCTTATGGGGTGTCGACCGCTATCCCCAAGGCGCGGATTGGGAGCAAGGGATCTACCGAGTCCCCATCGCAGTCGTCATCTCTTTTGGAGAGACAAAAATTGACGGCGGTTCCTTTTACATCCCAGATGCCCCGTACTTCATCAGCCTGTTTCTTGGAGAAAAGGAAAAAAGCGGCCGCGCTTATACGGGAAAATACTACAAAAAAGGCGGTCGATACTTCTGTGAACCGTGTGGAGTACGACCGGGTGGGACTGTGGTTACTGAATTCGATCTAGCGGAGGCCTTCAAATTCCAATTTGGACAACCGGAAATACCTCCCGTCAGTTCGTTTGGATTCCAGATGAACACGGAAGATACGCGAGGTGGTGCGCGCGCCTTTCTAAAAAAGGTAGAGTTTCTCGGGGACGAGACTTTATGACCGATAAGTCACGGCTTTCAACTGCACAAAGGAAGCTTGGACATCGGTGAGATTTGGTATCCGAGCGCGCGCCCGATCGGCAGGTGTGCTGCGCGAGAGGGACAGGTGGGAGCGCCTGTCCGCGCGATAGCGTGGTGATTGTAAGTTATTCAGGGAAAGATGCCGCGGACGGTGGTGGCCTCGACGACGCGGGTGACGGCGAGGACGTACGCCGCTTCGCGCATGCTGATAGATTCCTTCGCCTGCAGCGCCGCAACCTCCTGGAATGAACGCTTGATGATGCGCTCGAGGCGAGAATTGACCTCGGCCTCTTCCCAGAAGAACGACTGCAGGTCCTGCACCCATTCGAAGTACGAGACGATGACGCCGCCTGAGTTGGCAACGATGTCCGGCGCGACATAGATGTTTCGCTCGCGCAATATCCGGTCGCCTTCGGCGGTGGTCGGGCCGTTGGCGGCCTCGATGATCATCTTGGCGCGGATGTTTCCGGCGTTGGCGGCGTGGATCTGGCCTTCGGTCGCGGCAGGAACGAGAATATCGACCGGCAGCTCCAGCAACTCCGCGTTCGTGATGCGGCGGCCGGGCGCATCGGGGGGGAGCGAGGCGCGGTCGCGCGCCATCGCGATCAGGGCATCGATGTCCATGCCGGCTTCATCGTGAATCCCGCCGCTCGCGTTGCTGAGGCGACGATCTTGGCGCCCGCATCGCGCAGGAGCTTTGACGCGACGCTGCCGACGTTGCCGAAGCCCTGCACGGCGACGGTTGCGCCTTCAAGCGGCAAGCCGGCGTACTTGCACGCCTCCTGCGTGACGAACATGACGCCGCGTCCGGTCGCCTCGTAGCGGCCGCTGCTGCCGCCGATCGTCACGGGCTTACCGGTGACGACGGCGGGGACGGAGTGTCCGTGCATCATGCTGTAGGTGTCCATGATCCACGCCATGATCTGCGCATCGGTGCCCATGTCTGGCGCGGGCACGTCTTCATCGGGGCCGATGAGCAGCCCGATCTCGGCGGCGAACCGTCGTGTCATGCGCTCGAGCTCGCCGGCGCTTAAAGCGCTCGGGTCGACGATCACGCCGCCTTTCGCGCCGCCGTACGGCAGGCCGGCGACAGCGCACTTCCACGTCATCCACATGGCGAGCGCGCGCACTTCATCGAGCGAGACGCGCTCGCTGTAGCGCAGGCCGCCCTTCACCGGCCCGCGCGCTTCGTTGTGATGCACGCGATAGCCGGTGAAGACGCGGATAGAGCCATCGTCCATCTTCACCGGGAAGTTCACTGTGAACTCGCGCTTGCAGTGGCGCAGGACGTCACGCATGCCGGGATCGAGGCCGATACGTTCTGCGACGGCGTCGAGCTGTGCGATCGCGGTGTCGAAGGGATTCTCCGCTGACGGGTGCGCGACCGGTGCGTTTGCCATGCTGTGTGCGGTCACTTATGGCCTACGAGATTCTCTGTGTACGTGCGCATCGTCTGGGCGCTGCTCGCGCACGATACAACTTCCAGACGAACTATACACCGACGGCTGCTGGCGCGTAATGGGGCCGTTAGCCCACCCCTCGCGCACGCTCAGCCTCTTCTTTACCGAATCGGCCGAGGAAGCGGGGCCCGGGGCCCGGCCTCCTACTAGGACCGCCTTCGTGCGCTGGCGCAGGTGGTGAACATATTATAGGACGACCTTGTGCGCTAGGGCACCGATGTTTGTAGTTTATACTGGTATATACGGTGTAGTTACGAGTGGGGCGGACAATCGAATGGCAAGCAATGCAAGGTTTGAGACAACCATACAGCCCTGGGGCAACAGCCTAGGATTGCGCATCACTAAAACGATAAGCGACTTGGCGCAAATCGGTAAAGGTGCGAAGGTAACCGTAGAGGTTACCAATAATGGTTTGGTTATAAGGAAGAAAGTTGTTAAAAAGACCTTCCGGATCCCCTATTCAGAAGCTGAACTGCTCAAAGGCATGACGCCTCGTAAAGCGCATGCTGATGAGCTGCTTTCGCTTCTGACGGCTGAGTTGGGGGAGTAATGTGGCAAGGCCTTATGTGCCTCAGCGAAATGATATTGTCTGGTTAGATTTCGAGCCAAAGAAAGGGAAGGAGATCGGCAAGTACCGGCCTGCTTTGGTACTGTCAAGTCGCGCGTATAACAAACAAACCGGACTGATGATTTGTTGCCCGATTAGTACCAGTATCAGGAATTCAGGTACGGAAGTACCTATTAACAACCTAGAGCAGCCTTGTGTAGTTGCTGCCAATATTATTCATACGGTGGACTGGCGAGAACGAAAGGTGAAACTCGCAGCGCAAGCGGAGTCCGGCGTGATGATCGAAGTCTTATTACGGGTCATCCCGTTGATCGGTGCCGATGCGGTGATCGCGGCCTTGATCGAAAAGGGCTGAGAGCTTGCGGAGTTTTGCGGCTAGCCGGTTGGCCCCTCTTGAAAGTTCTCTCAAAGTTCTCTATCCTTGGATAGAACTTTCGAGAACTTTCCATGCTAACCCCTGCCGAACAGCGCGTACTGGAGATCTTCCGGGATTACACCGAGCGGGAAGGTCAACCTCCGTTGCTCAGGGAAATCGGGCAGGCGCTGAGTATCAGATCCAAGGGCACTCTCCACCGTTATGTGCGATCCCTGATCGGAAAAGGCTACCTCCAGGAAGGGCAAGGAGGCTGGCGGGGTATTGCTTTGGCCCCACCACACCGGCGCCCGCTCGTATTCCCCTTGCTCGGGCGCATCGCGGCCGGCCGGCCGCTCGAGGCCATTCCCGGCCAGGAAGAGATCGATTTGGCTTCTCTCCTCGGCGGGGGAGATACCTATGTCTTGAAGGTGGCCGGTGACTCCATGATCGCGGCCGATATCCTCGATGGCGATCTCGTCTTCCTCCGGCGCCAGGAGACGGCGGAGAACGGAGACATCGTCTCGGCCCTCATCGACGGCGAGGAGGCGACCCTCAAGCGCTTTCGCCGGCGCCCAAACGCCCAGGTGCTCCTCATCCCCGAGAACCCCGCGCTGAAACCCATGGCGTACGACTCCGCGCGCGTCACGATCCAGGGGGTCTTGATCGCCAAGTTGCGCCTCTATCGCTAATTCCGGTTCCAGTTCAAAAGTAGAACGCGAAGCCGACGAGCGAGCGACGAGACATACCGTGGGTGGTAGGCGAGGAGCGAGCGAGGAAGGCGACAAAGTTATACGAATGAAATGGAAGCGGAATAAGGTATGAGCTTGGAGGCGGTGCTACGCGATCCCCGGCTTTGGCGCTGCGGCCGGGCGTTGCCCGAGGCGGAAACCATCCCTAGCGGTTTCGCCGAGATCGATGCGCTCCTCCCCGGCGGCGGGTGGCCGCGAGGCGCGCTGACGGAGATCTTGAGCGACATGGAAGGCGTCGGCGCGTTGCGGCTCGTGATCCCGGCCCTCGCGCACCTGAGTCAATCCGAGAAGTGGCTGGCCTGGATTGCCCCGCCGCACCTCCCTTATGGCCCGGCGCTCGCCGCCCACGGCGTCGATCTCGCACGGCTGCTCCTGGTGTGGGGGATCGAGAGCCCGCGAGAGCGCTTCTGGGCCCTGGAGCAATCCTTGCGCGCAGGGGCGTGTAGCGCCGTGCTCGCCTGGCCGTGTGGTCTTGACGGGCGTGGACTGCGCCGCCTGCAACTCGCCGCCGAGGCGGACCGAAGCCTGGGCCTCCTGTTTCGCCCCCTCGCGGCCCGCCGTGAGGCCTCGCCCGCCGCCTTGCGTTTGATGTTGGAACCGCACGGGCCGCTCGCGGCAGTAAGCATCCTCAAGCGCCGGGGTGGGGCGGGCGCGAGGCCTGTGTATCTGGATTTGCGGGTTCCCTCTCGGTGAGGGTCCTCCCTCGGGTGAGTCATGCGCGCCTCGCTCTGGCTCTGTCTCGGTCTTCCCGCCCTAGCGCTCGAGGCGCTGGGGCTCGGGGACTCGCCGCAGGCGTGCGTCCTCACGACCGCCGGGCGCGAGCCGCGGGTACGGATAGGCAACCGCGCCGCCTACGCGCTCGGCATCGCGCCGGGGATGCGCGCCGGGGCAGCGCAGGCGCTCGGAGATGTCGAGATTTACACGCGCGGTGGATCCGCGGAGCAAGCCGCCCTCGAGGCGCTCGCCGCGTGGTGCGGGCAGTTCACCTCGGTGGTGAGCCTGGCGCCGCCGGACGGTCTGCTGCTCGAGATCGGGCAGAGCCTCACGCTCTTCGGGGGCGTTGCCACGCTTGTGGAACGGGTGCGGGCGGGCGTGGTGGATCTCGGCTACCAACCTCTCCTCGCGATCGCGCCCACGCCGCTCGCGGCGATTTTTTTCGTGCGGGCACAGCAAGAGGTTTGCATCACCGATCCGCGGCAACTGCACGCGCTACTCAGCCGCTTACCCCTTGCGATCCTGGGCGTCGATGTGCGCATTGCCGAAGCCCTCGCCGGGCTCGGGCTACGCGAGGTGGGGGAGTGCCTGCGCCTGCCCCGCGATGGATTGGCCCGGCGCTTCGGCCCGGCGCTCGTGCGCTTGCTCGACCGCGCCTCGGGCCGGCAGCCGGACCCGCGTCTACCCTTCGAGCCTCCCGCGCGCTTCGGGCGTCTCCTCGATCTCCCGCATGAGGCCGAGGACACCCAAGCTTTGCAGTTCGCGGCGCGGCGGCTGTTATTGGAACTGACGGGCTTTTTGCGGGCGCGCGGGGCGGGTGCGCGGCAACTCGATTGGCGGCTCTTTCATCGCGACCGGCGCGAGACACAGTTCAATCTTACGCTCCTCACACCCAGCCGCGATCCGGAGCATCTCGGCCAACTGCTGCGTAGCCGGATCGAGCGGCTGGTACTCCCCGAGCCTGTCCGCGCATTGAGGCTCATCGTCGACGATCTTTGCCCCTTGGCCGGCGTCACGCTCGCACTCCTGCCCGGCGGCAAGGAACAAAGCCAAGCGCAGTCCCTCGCCTTCCTCGAGCGACTGCGCGCCCGCTTAGGCGAGGATGCCGTCCGTGGCCTGCGTCTGCTCCCCGATCACCGGCCCGAAGCGGCGTGGTGCTTCTGCTCGCCCGGGGAGGCAAGTTCGTCACCGGGCATGCGAAGCCGTCCCCTGTGGTTGCTCGACCGGCCACAAGCGCTCGCGGCCGCGGAGGGACGGCCGCGGCTTCGGGGGCCTTTGGAGCTAATGGAGCGCGGGGAGCGCATCGAGAGCGGCTGGTGGGATGGACAGCCCATGGGGCGCGATTACTTTGTCGCCCGCAATCCCCTCGGCGCTTGCTATTGGGTCTTCCGCGAGGTCGAGGGGAAGCGGCGCTGGTTCGTACACGGGATCTGTGACTGAGTTACTCATGCTAAATCGAAGTGATCCGTCACCCCGGCAGGGATTGCCGGGGTCCAGTGGCCAAGGATGGCGATACCGCGCGGATTCACATCCCTGTCCTGGATTCCGGCATTCCCTGCCGGAATGACGCAGCTAATCCAATCATCTTGACTGACTACTAGGGTGACGTGGCGCTCGGTTGTTATCTCCCATGCCAGACTTGCCCCGCTACGCCGAGCTTCACTGCCTCTCGAACTTCACCTTCTTGAAAGGCGCCTCCTTCCCCGAGGAGTTGCTGGCAGAAGCCCAGCGACTCGGCTACACGGCACTCGGGCTGACCGACGAGTGTTCGCTTGCCGGTGTGGTGCGGGCCCATGGCGCGGCCAAGGACCGCGACCTCAAGCTTGTCATCGGCACCGAAGTGAAGTTCCTCGACGGACCGCGGCTCGTCTTCCTGGCGCAAGATCGAGAGGGTTACGGCCAGCTCTCGGCGCTCATCACCCAAGGGCGGCGGCGAGCGACCAAAGGCGACTACCGGCTGGAACGCGCGGACATCGCCGCCGGTCTCGATCATTGCCTCGCCCTCTTGCTACCGGGACGGCGCTTGGACGAGCCGCAAGGACTCAAGGTCGAGGCCGGCTGGCTCGCCGGGCGCTTTCCCGGGCGCCTTTGGATCGCTGTCGAGCTACTGCGCGAGGGCGACGATGGCGAGAGGCTCGAAAGGCTCACTGCCTTGAGCCGTGAGACGGGCATTCCGCTGGCCGCCGCGGGGGATGTGCACATGCACGTGCGCGAGCGCTGCGCCTTGCAAGATACCTTGACGGCGATCCGGCTCAAGACCACGGTTAAGGCGGCGGGCTATGCGCTCTATCCGAACAGCGAGCGTCATTTGCGCCGGCGCGAAGTCCTGGCGCGGCTTTATCCGTCTGCATTGCTCACCGAGACGATACGCATCGCCGAGCGTTGTAGCTTCTCCTTGGACGAACTCCGCTATGAATATCCCGACGAGCTCGTGCCCGCGGGCGAGACGCCGGCCCGGTATCTGCGGAATTTGACCGAGACGGGCATGCAACGGCGCTGGCCTGCTGGCGCGCCGGCCAACGTGCGCGCCCAGATTGAGCACGAGCTGCGTCTCATCGCCGAGCTCGGTTACGAGAGCTATTTTTTGACCGTCCACGATATTGTCGCCTTTGCCCGCCGCCGCGGCATCCTCTGCCAAGGACGGGGGAGCGCGGCCAACTCCGCGATCTGTTACTGCCTCGGCATCACCGAGGTGGATCCCTCGCGCATGGAGATGCTTTTCGAACGCTTTGTCTCCAAGGAGCGCCAGGAGCCGCCCGACATCGACGTCGACTTCGAGCATGAGCGGCGCGAGGAGGTGATCCAGTACCTCTATGAGAAGTACGGGCGCGAGCGCGCCGCCCTGGCCGCGACCGTGATCACCTACCGTGCTAAGAGCGCGATCCGGGATGTCGGCAAGGCGCTCGGGATGAGTCTCGATCAAGTCGAGCGGCTGGCGAAGAACATCTACTGGTGGGATGGGAAACAACTCGCGCCCGAGCGTCTACGCGAGGTGGGCTTCGATCCCGATAATCCGGTTTTGGCCCGATTAACCAGGCTCGTTGCAGAGCTCGCGGGCTTCCCGCGCCACCTCTCCCAGCATGTGGGCGGGATGATCATCTCCCGCGGTCCCCTGGCCCATCTGGTCCCCATCGAGAATGCCGCCATGCCCGAGCGCACCGTGATCCAATGGGACAAGGATGATCTCGATGCGCTGGGGCTCCTCAAGGTCGATTGCCTGTGCCTCGGGATGCTCTCCGCGATCCGCCGCGCCTTTGATCTTATCGAGAGGTTCGAGGGAAAGAAGCTCACATTGGCCACCGTGCCCTCCGAGGACCCCGCGACCTACGCGATGATCCAAAGGGCGGACACCATGGGCGTCTTCCAGATCGAGTCCCGCGCGCAGATGGCCATGCTGCCGCGCCTGCGGCCCGCGTGTTACTACGACTTGGTGATCGAGGTCGCGATCATTCGGCCGGGGCCTATCCAGGGCGAGATGGTGCATCCGTACCTGCGCCGGCGGCATGGGATCGAGCCCGTGAGCTATCCGAGCGAAGAGGTGCGCGGGGTGCTGGAGCGCACCCTGGGGGTACCGCTGTTCCAGGAGCAGGTCATTAAACTTGCCATGGTGGCCGCGAGCTTCAGCCCGGGCGAGGCCGATCAGTTGCGCCGCTCCATGGCCGCCTGGAAACGCAACGGCGGCCTCCAGCGCTTCGAGCAACGGCTTGTCGAGGGCATGCGCGCGCGCGGTTATTCGGAGCGCTTCGCCCGCCAGATCTATAGACAGATCGAGGGCTTTGGCGAGTATGGCTTCCCCGAGAGCCATGCCGCGAGCTTCGCGCTCTTGGTCTATGTCTCCGCCTGGCTCAAGTGTCACGCGCCCGCGGTCTTCACGGCCGCCCTTTTGAATAGCCAGCCCTTAGGCTTCTACGCCCCCGCGCAGCTCGTGCAAGACGCCCGCAGGCACGGGGTGGAGGTGCGTCCCGTTGATGTGGGTGCCAGTGTGTGGGACTGCACCCTGGAGCGGGGATCGAATGCTCAACCCGCGCTTCGTCTCGGGCTCCGCAGGGTCAAGGGCCTTTCGAAGAGCGGTGCCGAGCGCCTGGTGGAAGCGCGCACAACGGGGGCCTTCATGGATGTCCAGGATCTCATGCGGCGTGCCGAACTCAATCGCCGCGATCTCGAGGCGCTCGCTGCGGCCGATGCGCTGGTGCAACTCGCCGGCCAGCGGCATCAGGCGTACTGGGCCGTGCTCGGCATCGAAGCACCGACGCCGCTACTCGCCGCCACCGCCGTCAATGAAGCCTCGCCATTGCTGCGCCGCCCCACCGAGGGCGAGGCGATCGTCGCCGATTACGGGAGCCTCGGTTTGACGCTCCGGCGCCATCCCCTGGCGCTCTTGCGCCCGCGCCTCGAACGGATGGCCTTTGTGACCGCCGAGAGGGTCCTATGTCTTGCGCACGGAGACACCGTCCGCGCCGCCGGTTTAGTGATCACGCGCCAGCGTCCAGGGACCGCGACCGGGGTGATCTTTGTCACACTCGAGGACGAGACGGGCTACCTCAATCTCATCGTCTGGAGCAGCTTGGTGGACAGCCAACGAAAAGAGCTTCTGGGCTCACGCTTACTGGCGGTCATTGGAGAGGTGCAACGCGAGGGCGAAGTGGTACACGTGCTGGCCCGGCGACTCGAGGACCATACCCATTTGCTGGGACGCCTGTCGATCCGGCCGCGAGAGTTTCATTAGGGCCGAGCAGGGCATACCTGATCCGTCCGACAGCGGACCCGCCCATCGCCGACACGGAGCAACCTATGGATGTCAGAGTGACACTCAAACCCGGTCAAAAAGGAACGAGACGACTCGCGACGCGATACGGCGACCGCCTCGTCTGCGTCCGCTATCGTTATGACAAGGTCAAGCGCAAGCGTTACAAACCATTCAGTTGATCGCAGATGAAGAAGCCTGGATTGCAAGTCTTCGAATGCCGCCCCGCCAGGCTCCCAACACCAAGCCCGTCGGCCCCGTGCTCGTTAACATCCACTATCGGGAAGTCGAACTCAGGGACAAGGCCAAAATGGCGGGCGGCCAATGGCAACTGCAAGAAAAGCTTTGGAAGCTCCCTTACGAGACGGTAATTAAACTCGGCCTCGATAAGAGAATCATACAGTTCGTCATGAGCAACCAGGCGTGAGGCGGGGTTAATATATCTATAAACTCGCTCGCGCTAAGGTTACTATGTATATAAACAAGTTTACAAAAGTATAAACTGTTTCTATATGTATAAACGAGGTCGAATTCTAGTTAGGTCTCAATGCGCATCCCACCCAAGGAGATTGCAGCCCGAGTGGCGTCGGCGCTGAGGTCGACCCGTCAACCGAAGAGAAGATCCATTGATCGCCTTCTCAGTCAGGTGCGCGGGTCAATGCGGAGAGCGATCGCGGAGAACATGCAAGCGCCAATGGTGCTTCTTGATGAGGCCATCCGCTTCATGCTGGCCTTCGAGGACCATCAGTTCACGCGGAAGTTGACTGCAGAGAGTTCGACCTTTGCGCTACACCTCACTCGTCTTCGCTCCGACCTTCTTGCCGTGCGCGAGATGGTCAGCTTGGGGCAAGAGTCAGCTGCATTGGCGTTGGCAAGGGTATTCTTCGAGGACATCGAGATTGCGATGGGTCTAGCAATTGATCCCGAGTTCGCAATCGCGTATAGCAACGCCACCCAAGACGATGCCTTTTGGTCCAAGCAGATTGGCTACGGAAAGATTTATCCGAGAGTGCGCAAGTTCATGGAGGCCGGAGGCGGCGACACCGAGCACGTGGATGGGAAGCTAAGCCATCACAAGGAACTAAAGTCTTTCCTGTCTGGCCACATCCACCCGACAACCTCGTCAGCATTCCGCGCAGCTTTCCCGCTCGCTCTCAACCATCCGGGAATGTTTGCCAAACGTCCCCTTGGTTCTCTTGGAGAAAACCTACGCCCGTTGTGCCTGACCCTGGCTGACGAAGTGCATGTGTTCGCAGCGTGCTGCATAAACATGTTCATCAAGCCGAACCCGCCCCCCGCTCTCGCGGGCTATGAACCGTGCGGCGAGATGGACGACTTCCTTGCCGCAGCTCATGTCCTTCAAGAGCTTGTCGTTAAGTACATGGAGCCTCTGTGGCAGCTGCACAGAGAGGCGATGGCGGTTTGGGAAGGAGGACTTCGCGGGGATGAGATAACCCCTCCATCGAGCGGACACACAACGGCGAGCTGCGTTTGCTCGCTTCGTCACGAACTGCGGCGCCGTTGTGTGCGGCTCATGTAAAACGTTATACAGCTTTGGAGTTGCACGTGTCTCTAAGCATTCGCCAACTCACACCCGATGACGTCGCGTTGATGGAAGCCCTGTTAGCGACCTTCGGTGAAGCCTTCAATGAAGTGGATACCTATAGTGGGAACCGACCTAATGCGGTGTATCTCCAGCGACTGCTCGGCAGTGACTACTTCATCGCGCTCGCTGCGTTGAAAAGCGGCAAGGTCGTCGGCGGCGTCGCGGCCTATGAGCTGAAAAAGTTCGAGCAGCAGCGCAGCGAGATATACATCTACGATCTGGCTGTCTTGGCAACGCATCGACGGGAGGGCATCGCAACGGCATTGATTGGCGAACTTAAGAAGATAGCTGCACGTCGAGCGGCCTACGTCATTTTTGTCCAGGCGGATATCGGCGATGAACCAGCCATCGCGCTGTATACGAAGCTGGGAGTTCGCGAAAACGTACTGCACTTCGACATAGCAGTTTCAGGCGGCAATGGCGCTGCATAACAAGGCGCTCCAGCCGACGGTCTTGCCTCCGCTTCGCTCCGGCAAGCCCGCGGCTGAGCTTGGGCGTTGGGCGTCAATGGAGACAATATGAAGTTTCGTATCGCGCTCCAGCTTCTTGTGCTTTGTTTGCCAGCGATGGCATCAGCCCAGGAATGGAAGGAACGTTCAGACTGGACCAGATTTTTCAGTGAGGCCGGCATTACAGGAACGATTGCAGTGGTGGATGAGCGCACCAAGCAACATTTCGTATATGGCGGAGAGCGCTCGCAGACCCGCTTTATACCCGCCTCAACCTTCAAAGTTCCACATGCACTATTTGCACTCGATGCTGGCATTGTTAAGGATGAGTTTCAGGTGTTTCCTTGGGATGGTGTAAAGCGACAATTTCCCTCTTGGAACCAAGATCAAGACCTTAGGTCTTCGCTCCGGGCATCAACCGTTTGGGTCTACCAGTCATTTGCTCGTCAACTGGGTGAAAGGCGAGAGCGTAAGTACCTTCGTCGCATCGGTTACGGGAACACAGATACTTCGGGGGGCGTAGATCGCTTCTGGCTTGATGGTGGGTTGCGAATTTCGGCACAAGAGCAGATTGTCTTTCTAAAAAAGCTTTACGGAAATAGACTGCCGTTCCGTGTCGAGCACCAGCGTCTTGTCAAGGACTTGATGATCGTGGAAGCGGGGCATGACTGGATACTTCGCGCAAAGAGCGGGTGGGCGTTCGATGTTGAGCCGCAGATCGGTTGGTTTGTCGGCTGGGTCGAAAAGCCAGAAGGACCGGTATTCTTTGCGCTCAACATCGACATGCCGGGAAAGGCTAATGATGTTGCCAAGCGCGAAGCCATTGCTCGTGCTGTACTGCGCTCTGTGCACGCATTGCCGCCCAACTAGCCATTGCAGCGGACGCCTTCGGCGCCGCTGAATTCAACGTTGGGCGGCAGGGGATTGGCAATGACATCTAAGCTCGGTCAAGCCGGAAAACCGCATGGAGTTGTCGGACGCGTGGTCGGGTGGATCATGAGCCGGTATAACCGCCCAGACAACGAATGGACTGTTGCGCTTCTCGAAATATCAACAAGAGACGCGATCCTTGAGGTTGGCTTTGGTCCAGGACAGGCCGTGGAACTTGCCGCGCGCAAGGCGACAGAGGGACTGATCGCCGGCGTCGATCACTCAGCGGAAATGGTTGCTGCGGCATCGCGCCCAAACAAGATCGGCATTGCGTCTGGGCAGATTGATCTCAGGGTTGGCACGGTGATGGAGTTACCCTACCGTGATTCACTTTTTGATAAAGCGTTTTCTATCAACTGCATTTACTTTTGGGAGAATCCAGTTGCCGGATTGAGAGAGCTGCATCGGGTGTTGAAGCCACAGGGTCGACTGGCGATCACCGTGCGTGAAAGTGAGCGTTCAGTTTACCAAGCATTCATGCCAGAAAAACTGTCTGAGCTACTGAAACAAGCCGGCTTTCGCTCGATCGAGCTGCATCGCAACGGTGATCCATCACATCCGCTCGCTTGCGCTATAGGTGTGAATGAGAAAGATTGCCCAACAAGGCGCTCCAGCCGACCGTCTTGCCTCCGCTTCGCTACGGCAAGACGGCGGCTGAGCTTGGGCGTTGAAGCTGTCGAATAAGTCTCTTTTTGCGTGTCTTATGGTAGAATGACGCTATCTGATCATAACAACAGATGACCTACCCATGGCACGTTACAAAGACTATTCTTACGATCAGCATAAGCT
>JALZJW010000001.1 GCA_030859565.1 Pseudomonadota bacterium | reverse complement strand
AGTATGGCAAACGGGGCGAACATGGCCCCCTGAACGATGAAAAATGGGCCTCACGGCCGCGTTTCCGTCTGAAATCGATTCGTATGCACGCCGCGCAACCATTTTCGATTACTTGTTCAGAGCTTCCTTAGATAGACTTCCGTCACCGGGTAGGAATAGGGATTGTCGAAGCCGTTGTCGCCGCGCCAACGATTGGGCGACATGAAAGCGCTATGCCGGGTTCTGTTTCAAGATATCGCCAACCGCTGGGGCGAAAAACGCTGTAGGATAATGGATCCTGGATTTATCCGCGAGCTCGGTCAACATCCATGGTCAGGCAATGTGCGCGAGCTGCGCCATGTGCTCGAACAGGTCTGCATGCGTCACGATAAACACATCCTTACGGCCGAGGAGTTGGCAGGCATTATTCCGCCTGATGAGCCACGTTTAGAGGAACGGCCGGTACGCGCTTTTGGGGGGTGCCGTCCAGGACTGTGAGCGGACCGAGATCACTCGTGCGCTGATCGCGACCAAAGGGAAAAAAACGGAAGCGGCCAAGCGCCTTTGCATTACATCAAAAACGCTCAGACCAAAAGGAAAGCACTCGGCATAACGGAAAGATAAACGGGACGCACACCTTTTTATCTCGTGCGCAGTTCTCTTTCGGTCCCGCGCCGAGTGGAAATCATGAACACCAACCATTACACGTACGAGATGTACACGAAAGGCAAAGACGGCAAGGAATTTAAAACTTTAGAAATCACTTACCAAGCGGACATAAAGTGTCTTTTGCAGACCTGCCGTAGCCGTGTCATCCATACCAGTATCTGAACATGCCGGGGAAGGGCGGCAACGAAGGTGCCACACGGCGACTCGGTGTGGAATTCGCATCCTTCTAGAAGGCGCGTGTATTTGCACAAGACTCGCACAGTCTTGGCGAGTTCGTCCTGCATTTCTTACCGGTGCCGGTAAGTTTTACCCCTGAGGGGAGACCGATCGAAGACGCATGGAATAAACCACAACTATCGAGAGGTGGAGCATATGACGGCGATAATCGGGTTGTTCGATAACGTAAGCGAGGCGGAGAAGGCGGCCCGTGATCTTATGAGCAGCGGATTCTCCCACGAGGATATCGGTCTCATAGCTAGTGACGCCACCGGTGAATGGTCTCGTTACAAAGTCTCTACGCTCGAAGGCGCTGGGCCAAGCTCGAAAGCACTCGGTACCAAGATGGGCACCGGCACCGCGGTGGGTGGTTTGGGTGGATTGGTCATTGGCGAACTCGCGATCCCGGGGATAGGTTGGGTGGCCGCCGCCGGCACCGTGGCAGCGATCCTGCTCGGCGCCGGTTTGGGGGCGATTGCCGGCGGTTTAGCATCCGTGATTGATACCTTGGGAGTGCCTGAAGATCGGGCCGGCCGGTACGCCGAAGCAATACGCCGAGGTGGTACTTTGGTGTCCGTGCGAATCGCGGACGATCGCGCGAATGAGGCCGAGGCCGCGGAGATCATGCAACGCCACCAGGCGGTGGACATAGACAAGCGCGCTGCCGAATGGCGGGCAGCCGGATGGCGCGAATAACGGCAATGTCTACCGTATCACCGGTTCGGCTTTTTGTAATCTCGGCTTACCGCGGGGTCTTCCTCTTTGGCGCGCTTTTTCCCGATATGCTCGGCCCGATCGAGATCCGCTTTGGGAGGGTTTGTCGTTTTGCCGGTTTGCTTGGCCTTGCCCGCTTTTACGAAGCGGTGAGCTCCTTCGTTGTATTTTCGAGCGGATTCGCGGTCGCCCTCGCCGTGCATCCGATCCTTTTCATCACTGTTCATAAGTTTCAGTACTCCTCGGTCGAACTCAGTAAATACGGCGGCCCCTCGCAGCTTAGGCTGCCTAGGAGCCGCCCTTGACTTCATTTCATCGTGCCCGCAGGGGGATCCCCTTCTCAGCTTCGCACTTCCCAATAAGGCTGTGTGCCATAGTAAGAGTGGATCTCCGTTCCCCAGCGCTGATCGGCCATCGATGGCCAGTGATCCTTGTCGAAGCCGGGTGCGGAGTCGAGACGCTCTTTGGGCACATCGAGAATGAATTGCTCGTTGTCTGCGTCCAGGGTCAAGGCATTCCACGGAATGGCGAACAGCTTGTCCCCCATCCCGAGAAAACCCCCGAACGACAGGACCGCATAACCCACTCTGCCGCTCGGTACGTCTATCATGATGTCCCGGATCTCACCGAGCTTTTCGCCTTGACGATTGACGACCGAATCACCTTCTAGTGTATCGGCGGCCATCACTTGGGGTCCCGGACCATCGCCGCTATGCCCGCCTACAAGCTTGCCACCGGTATGCAACGTTGATCGACCGGTGGTGGTAGCGGAACTTGCCATCTTCTCGCCCATTTTCTCATCGATGTCCGGGTCCGAGCTTGGTCTATAGGTCTTCATACTCCTCCTCCTGGTTAATTAACTCTAAAAGGCTTGCGCGATCTGTTACCGCGTTCATGCGTTAATCGGCAAGAACTATACCGCGATGCTTGACCCCGCGAACGGGGACAATTAGCAGGTCCAGTTCTGGAATTCATTTTCGTTGGGACGGCCTGATTTGCGTCCTCGATACCCCCACGTTTCGTCATATCGGCGAACCGATACCGAGGATTGGCGCCGGTTGCCTGGCGGCCGGCTTGCGCTGGTATGACCGTGGTAATGCAACCTCGATGCGTCCCGGTTCAATCGCAACGCGCTACAAAAAGTCACTCGTCTGAGAGGAGGGAGAGGTTTGGATATGTAAGAATTTCCTGCCGACGGTAATAAGTACCGATACCCCACCCGGCTTGCTTCCTCTGAAGAACCATGCATTCCTCGCGCGCGAACGCGAACAGGCCGAGCATCCCGAAAGCGAGGCCGATCTTGAGCGCCGTGCCGAGCAGGATCCCAGTCATGCCGAATCCGACCCGGGTCGCCTGGCCCACCTCGCGGCCGTGGATCAGTTCACCGCCAAGCGCGCCGACCAAGGGACCGGCCAACAATCCGACCGCGCCGAAGAACAACCCGGCGAATATGCCGACCACGGCACCAATCAAGGCCAGCTTGCTCGCGCCGACCCTTGGCACCGAGCGCGGTGGCCATAAAGTCGATGCCCAGCGACAACACCGTCAATAATCCCAATACGACAGAAATCGCCGGCCCAGGCCGCCAGCAACATGCCCGCGAATACCAACGGCAAACCGGGCAGCGATGGATTGGCTGCAAGCACGGCAAGGAAAGAAAGGAACCTCGCTGAGCGACATCTCCACGACGGCGCGCTCGTGCTCTACGATGTGAGCTCTACCTATTTTGAAGGTCAGTGCTGTCCACTCGCCCGCTTGGGCTATTCCCGTGACGGGAAGCGAGATAAACTTCAGATCGTCTTTGGTCTTTTATGCAATCGCGAAGGCTGTCCCATCGCCAATTGATCGAGATACGCGTTCAAGAAACACTCCGTTTGGGCACGGCCTCGAAAGTGCCACGGAAGCTTAGTGGAAGACGATGCCTGTCCACGAAGGACAGGGACTTTGGAGGTGTACCCGAAATTTCAAATATGTTTGGATAGTTTTAACGCGGGCTTTATTTAGGCTTTAACGGTTACACCAGAGCGATAACCCAGTGTCCAAGATCCTACTGTCGATATTGATAGTCCTGCCGCTTGGGCTCCTGGCCGGCGCCCTGGCGGGAAACCGGTTGCCGTGGTTGGAACCGCCCGGTCCGTGGGTGAGGCTCATGACCTATCTCGGTTCCAACGTGGCGCGGACGGATGCGGCCAGCGCCTTCGCTGAGATGCGCCCGCGTCTCTATCACGGAGCACCTGCAGAGGTCTTTGCCAGGGCGCTGGAGGCGGTGACGCAACTCGGTTGGGAAGTTGCTCGGGAAGATCGAGACCGGTTTCGGCTCGATGCGGTCGTGACCACGCGCCTATGGCATTTCAAAGACGATCTCGTGGTGCGGATGGCGCCGGCGGAGGGGCAAACCGCTGTCCACGTCGAATCGCGCTCGCGGGTGGGCCGTGGCGATCTCGGCGCCAACACGCGCCATATTCTCGATTTCTACGAGCGGCTGGGCCAGACGCGTTGAGAGAGATGGCGATTAGCCGGCTTGCGGGCCATGCCGCCTTGGCGGTGGCGACGCGCGGGGTGGCGGTCGAGAGCATCCACTACGGGTCGATTGCCGCGGTCGATTCCAAGGGCCGGCTCATCGCCGGCGCCGGAGACCCCGCGGCGTTGACGTTTACGCGCTCGGCCTGCAAACCGCTGCAAATACTGCCCTTGCTCGCCCATGATGGCGTAGATCGGTTTGCTTTCACGCCTGAGGAGATCGCGCTCATGTGCGCGAGCCATTCCGGCGAACCCAAGCATCTCGATGCGGTGCTTGGGATCCTCTCGAAGATCCGCTGCAGCCGGCGTGATCTCCAGTGCGGGGTGCATGTCCCGCTGCTGTATCAAGCGCTCGGCGGGCAGCCGAAGTCAAGTGAGGCATTTAACGCGCTCCACCATAACTGCTCCGGGAAGCATGCGGGGATGCTGGCGCTCGCCCGCTTGCTCGAGGCCCCGATCGAAGACTATCTCAAGGTCGAGCACCCAGTCCAACAGCGGATCTTGGCGGCTATCGCGAGCATGGCGGATGTGCCCCTGAGCGGCATCGTCGTCGGAATCGACGGCTGCAGTGCGCCCAACGCGGCCATCCCCCTGCGGGCGCTGGCGCTGGCCTATGCGCGGCTTGCGGGCGGGGAGGGGATGTACCCCGAAGTGCGCGGGGCCGTTTTCTCCGCCATCAGCTCCCACCCCGGCATGGTGTCCGGGAGCGGCCGGTTTGATCATGCATTGACCCAAAGTGGCCGCGGGAAGTGGGTGAGCAAAGGAGGGGCGGAAGGCGTCGAGGGAATCGGCATCAAGAATCGTGGCGGCTGGGGGATCGCCATCAAGATCGCGGACGGCACGCCACGCGCGCTGCACGTGGTCACGATCGAGGTCTTGCACCAGCTCGGGGTGCTGAAATCACCGCTTGCTAAGGTGCTCATCCCCTACCGCCGGGTGTCGCTTCCGAATGCGCGCGGGGTGGAAACCGGCGAGGTGATGCCGGTGTTTAAACTAGGCTAGAAATGTGATCGGCACACGGCCGAGTGGCAGCCCGGAGCGCCGCAAGAGCTTTGATCTCGTCACGAGTCGTGCCACGGTGATTCGTTTCGGGTTGATCTCAATACGATTGTGTCACAATGCGGCTAATGGGACCAAAAAGGTTGACGCGCGCCCGATAATTTGCACAATGGTGGCCCCAATTGGGAGGGGCGATTCTTGAGTCATGCACGCGATCGAAGTCAAGCATCTCAGTAAGGATTTTGGCATTTTGCAGGCGGTCACCGATGTGTCTTTCACGGTTGACCGTGGCGATGTCCTTGGCTTTCTCGGACCCAATGGGGCGGGTAAATCCACGGCCATGAAAATGATCGCGGGGTTCCTCGAGCCGAGCGCGGGGACCGTGACGGTGTGTGGCCACGACGTGGTCGAGAAGCCCGTCGCCGTCAAATCCAAGATCGGTTACTTACCCGAGGGCGCGCCGCTCTATGGCGAGATGACGCCGCTCGGCTTTCTCGAGTTCATCGCCGAGGTGCGGGGGCTGTCCCCCCGGCAGAGAGAGGAGGGAATTGCCGATGTCGTGCAGAAGATTCACCTTGAAGGCGTTCTCCAGCAACGCATCGAGACGCTTTCCAAAGGCTACAAGCGCCGCGTCGGTCTCGCCCAGGCCCTGCTGCATGATCCGGAGGTCTTGGTCCTGGACGAGCCGACCGATGGCCTCGATCCGAATCAAAAGCACGAAGTCCGCACGCTCATCAAGGAGATGGCCCCTCGTAAGGCGATCATCATCTCGACGCATATTCTCGAAGAGGTCGATGCAGTCTGCACCCGCGCCATCATCATCGGGCGCGGCCGGGTGCTCTTTGCCGGGACGCCGGCCGAGCTCGAAGCGCGCTCCCGGTATTACAACGCCGTTGCCCTGGTCCTGAACCATGGCGCGGCGGGCAATGCCAAGAAGCGCTTGTTGACCTTGAGGAACGTCGAGGACATCGAGGAGCTCCCGGTGCGCGATGGGTTGGTGCGTTTGCTGGTGCTGCCGAAGAACCGCCGCTCGATCATCGCCGAGATCGGCGAGACCGTACGCGGCAACGGCTGGGAGGTGGACGAGCTGCGCGTGGAGACCGGGCACCTCGATGAGGTGTTCCGCACCATCACCGCGGATTTTAACGAGGGCGCGCGCGCATGAGGACTACGTTCGCGATTTTCAAACGGGAGCTTCATGCCTATTTCGCGACGCCCATCGCTTATGTCTTTATCGTAATCTTCTTGTTGTTGACCGGGGTCTTTACCTTTTATCTCGGCGGCTTCTACGAGAGCAATCAAGCCGATCTCGATGCCTTTTTCCAGTTCCATCCGTGGCTGTATTTATTTTTGATCCCGGCGATCTCGATGCGCCTTTGGGCCGAGGAGCGTAAGGCGGGAACGGTCGAGCTGTTGATGACGCTGCCGGTGTCGTTGACTCAAGCGGTGTTGGGCAAGTATCTGGCGGCCTGGTGTTTCACCACCTTGGCGCTGGCTTTGACGTTTCCGATCTGGATCACCGTGAACTACTTGGGCGATCCGGACAATGGTGTCATCGTGGCCGGATATCTCGGGAGTTTGATCATGGCCGGCGGGTTTCTCGCCATCGGGGGGTGCTTCTCGGCGCTGACGAAGAGTCAGGTCGTTGCCTTCGTGCTCAGCATGGCGGTCTGCTTCTGCTTCGTGCTCAGCGGTTTCCCCATCGTGCTCGATTTGTTCCAAGCCTGGATGCCGCAAGCGCTGATCGATGCCATCGGCTCCTTCAGCTTCCTCACGCATTTTTCCGCGATTCGCAAGGGTGTCATCGATGTGCGGAGCCTGGTCTATTTTCTTAGCCTGATCGCCTTTTGGTTATACGCCACGACGGTAGCGATCGATGCACGCAAAGCCAGTTAAACGCGCGCGCGGAAGGAGGCGACCGATGACGCGCAAGTGGCTCTCGGGAGGAGGATTGGTGCTGGCGGCGGTGTTATTCATTTCCGTCAATATAGTGACCGGCGAGACCTTAAGCTCCTGGCGATTGGACGTGACCGAGAGCCGGTTGTTTACGCTCTCGAAGGGCACCCGCAACATCCTCAAGTCACTCGAGGAACCGATCATTCTCAGATTCTATTTCTCCTCGAAGCTGTTCTCGGGGATCCCGGCGCTGCAAAACTACGGTCAGCGCATCCGCGACTTGTTGGAAGAATATGTCGCCGTAGCCAACGGTCAACTGGTCTTGAATGTCATCGATCCCGAGCCTTTTTCCGAGGCCGAGGACCAGGCGGTGGCCTACGGCGTCACGCAGTTACCGGTTAGCACCACGGGTGATCGCGGGTATCTAGGGCTCGCCGGCACCAACTCGACCGACGACGAGCAAGCCATCGCCTTCTTCCAACCGGAAAAAGAGCAGTCTCTGGAGTATGAGATCACGAAGCTCATCTATGCCCTCGCGCATCCCAAGAAACGCGTGATCGGCGTGCTCAGTTCCCTACCGGTGTTCGGAGGGGCCGGGCAGCAGGAGTCGCAGTGGACCCTCGCGACGATGTTGCGGGAAGCGTTTGAGATCAGGGAGATCGGGCAGGAGGCGGTGGAGATCGGCGCGGACGTGGACACCTTGCTATTGATCCATCCCAAAACGCTGTCCGAGCAGATGCGCTACGCGATCGATCAGTTCGTGCTCAAGGGCGGTAAGGCGATGGTCTTCGTCGATCCGTTCGCCGAGGAAGACCGCTCCGCGCCGCCCCCGGAGAATCCCGGCGCCTTGCCGCAATTCGAATCCAACCTGCCCGATCTTTTCGAGAAATGGGGGCTGAAGCTCGTCGCAGGCAAAGTGGCCGGCGATTTGGAGTCGGCGCTTCGCGTCTCCTATAACGGTCCCGCCGGGCCCCAACAAATCGAATATCTGCCGTGGCTGCGCCTGGGCCGCGGGCACTTCAACCGCGAGGATTTCGTGACCAACGAGCTTAAAACCATCAATGTCGGCACCGCCGGTGTCTTGGAGAAAGTCGCTGCCGCCGGCACCAGCTTCACGCCGCTCATCTCCACCGGTCAGCGCGCCGCGTTATTGGAGCGGGAGATGGTGATGTTCAACCGCGATCCGGCGGCGCTGCTCCAGGGCTTTGCTCCGGGCGATAAAGCACTGACGTTGGCCGCGCGCATCAGCGGTAAAGTCAAAACCGCCTTTCCCAAGGGCCGGCCAAAAAAGCTCGAGACCGATGCCAGCGATGCCGGTTTTGTCGCGGAATCCAAGAATCCCGTCAATCTGATCGTGGTGGCCGACACCGATCTCTTGAGCGACCGCTTCTGGGTGCAGGTACAGAACTTCCTGGGGCTGCGGGTGCCTTCGGCGTTCGCGGACAACGGCAATTTCGTGATCAACGCCCTCGACAACCTCGGGGGTAACGACGACCTCATCAGCTTGCGCAGCCGCGGCGAGTATGCGCGGCCGTTCACGCGCGTCGAAGCCATTCAACGGGAAGCCGAGGCGCGTTTCCGCGACCGCGAGCGCGCCCTGCAAGCCAAGCTCGAGGAGACCGAGCGCAAGATCCAAGAGATGCAAAGCAAGAAAGAGGAGGGCAGCGCCCTGCTTCTGAGCCCGGAGCAAAAACAGGCGATCGAGGCGTTCCGCGGCGAGCAGATCGCGACGCGCAAGGAGCTGCGCGCCGTGCAGCACGATCTGCGCAAGAATATCGAACGTTTGGGCGACCAGTTGCGCTTTATCAACATCGGTTTGGTGCCGATCTTGATCGGGTTGTTCGGAATGGGTCTGGGGATGGTGCGCGCACGGCGCCACCCCTGAGCAATGCAAAAGAACGCCTTTTATCTCCTTGCCCTGATCACCTTGACGGTGGTAGCCGCCGCGTTTTTTACCCAGAAGAGGAAGGCGCCGGAGACTGAAATCCGGACCACGCCGGTGTTCGCGGATCTGCTTGAGCGCGTGAACGACGTTTCCAAAATCGAGATCAAGTCCAAGACCGAGCAGACGGTCTTAGTGAAACGAGGCGCTACCTGGGAGGTCGAGAATCGCGGCCACTTTCCGGCGCTGTTTGAAAAGGTGAAGGGCGCCGTGGTGGACTTGGCCGAGCTGCAAGTGATCGAGCGCAAGACCGCGAATAAGGAACTGTATCCCAAACTAGCTGTGGAGGATCCCGCTGGCGAAGGCGCCGCCTCGAGGCTCGTGACCTTGCTGGGCCGGGAAGGCCAACCGCTGGCGTCATTGATCATCGGCAATCCGAGTACGGGTAAAAGCGCCGGAACCTATGTGCGGCTGCCGGATAAACCGCAAGCGCTGCTGGTCAAGGGCAGTTTGGATGTGCCGGCTAATCCGATGGAGTGGCTGGTCAAGGATGTCGCCCATATCCCCTCGGAGCGGATCCGGGAAGTCGTTATTCAGAAGCCGGGGCAAGCGCTAGTGCGCGTCTACAAGGACGATCCCAAGGATGCGGACTACACGCTGGACGCGCTCCTGAAAGGGCACGAAGTAAAATCCCAGTTGACCGTAAACAGCCTGGCGGCGTCTCTGGAGTACCTGCGCTTCGATGATGTCGCGCCGCGGGCGGATCTCAAGTTACCGGCGGACCCTACGGTGACGACCTTGCGCACCTTCGATGGGTTGGTGGCGATCGTCAAAAGCGCGATCGTGAAGGATAAGACATGGGCTAGCGTGGAATTTTCTTTTGACGCCGAGGCAGCCAAGAAGGCGGCTGCAAAAACCGGGAACGCATCCTCCGGGGATGGCAAGGGAGGTGCGAAAGCCGAGGATAAGCCAAAACCACTCGCTCCATCGGTCGCCGAGGAGGTCGAAGCGCTGAGCGAAAAAACCGCCCATTGGACCTACGTGCTGCCAAGTTACAAGGGCGAGCTGTTAACCAAGACCGTGGCGGCGCTTACCACCAAGGAAGGAAAAAACAAGCCGTCATCAGCGCCTAAGACAACCCCAGGGTCGTAGCCCGAAAATCGCACCCGGTGCAAAGTCTCTCGAAAAAATATGCTCACGCTGCGATGAGGCTGCCAAGGGTGCGGGGAGAGCCACGGCTACACCGATGAATCGCTTATGACAGAAAGTATACGCGACGCCGGATCCCGCTTTAGGCTCAGCTCAATCTGGGCAGCGACAGCAGGCGCGGGAACCGGCTTTTCGCCCCACAGAGGAAAGACCCATGTTGATGTTGTCGTCATTGGCGGCGGCATTACCGGTCTTACCTCTGCGCTTCTGCTCAGTCGCGCAGGACAGAAGGTTGCGTTGCTCGAGGCGAGACGTGTAGGTCTTGGCACGACGGGGCGATCCACCGGAAACCTTTACGTCACGACAGATAAGCATCTGTCAACACTTACACGATCTTATGGATTGGCCACCGTAAGAGACGTGATCGCCTCCAGGTCCGCCGCGATTGATTTTATTGAGCAGACCGTCAAAGACGAGGGTATCGACTGTCACTTTCAGAGGGTTCCGTTCTTTCAATTTCTTGAACGGGCCGAAACAAGAGTCCAGAATTTTCTTGCGAAAGAGTTTGAGGCGGCTAAGAAATGCGGCCTTCAAGCGGAGCTACTCCAGGAGGCTCCGTTGCCTTTCAAGACCCAGGCGGCGCTAAGACTCAGCGGGCAGGCTCAGTTTCATCCGCTTCTCTATGCGCAAGGTATAGCTAGTCGCTTGGCCCAGTCATGCTCGATCTTTGAAAACTCACCCGCAACTGAGATTGACCACACCCAAGGCAAAGTCACCACCCCGGGCGGGGAGATCCGGGCCAAACATATCATTGTTGCGACACATACCCCTAAAGGAGTTTCTCCCCTCCACCTGGCTCTTTCCCCTATCAGAGAGTTCGGCATCGCCGCCCAGCTGAAAGAGGCGACCATGGTGCCAGGAATCTATTGGGGCGTAGACCAACCGAAACACTCGCTGCGCTGCGTCAATGGTTCTGGAAGGCAATATTTGGTCGTCATCGGAGAGAAATATAAAACGGGTCACAAGCCTCCCAGCTCGGACCCTATCCATAGTCTCGAATCATATGCTTCAAGTCGTTTCAATTTGGCATCTGAAAGGGTTGGTTGGTCCGCGCAAGCCTACCAGGGCGCGGATCAGCTGCCCTATATAGGAAAATACAAGGACAGGCTGTTCCTCCTTACAGGATTTTCGACCGATGGGCTTGTCTTTGGCACTTTGGGAGCGATGATCGTTAGCGACCACATCCTTGGTCGAGAAAATTCCTGGAGCAATCTCTATACTCCGAATCGCTGTCGCCCTCTTAAATCTGCGAAGGCGATTCTCAAAGAAGGCTTCGATGTCTACTGCCAGTATCAGAAAGATCTTCCCTTTGTCGGTACGCGCAAGCTGGAAGCCATCAGACCCGGTGAAGGCGGCATCATCGAGCGCCAGGGAGAGAAGCTCGCCGTTTACCGAAAAGACGAAACTGCGTACGAATGCGTGTCGGCCGTATGCACGCATATGAAATGCATTCTGACGTTCAATCCAATTGAAAAGTCATGGGATTGTCCTTGCCATGCTAGCCGCTTTGAGACCAACGGCAAGGTAATCGAGGGACCTGCGTTAAGAAACCTCGAAGCGAGGCCCTTGTGACAAAGGTTTATCTATCAATAGGTCTCTTAGCGTTGGCAGCATCTCTTGGGGTCTATCTGCTCTCCTTTCTCCTGAGGGGAAAAGAAACGCCTAAAGGTCTTGCATTTCTCCATGGGCCTTTAGCTGCGGCAGGACTCGTTGCTCTTGCATTCGCCAGCTACGAGTCTGGCCGGAGAGACTACTGGGGACCGATCGCGGTGTTTGCCGTAGTTGCTATCGGAGGGTTGATTATGATCAGCATTGATCTTTCTGGACGCAGGATTCCAAAGTGGCTCGGCATCGTTCACGGCCTCGCCGCCGCGAGCGGCTTCGTCTGGCTTCTGACGCACGTATTTTGAAAAGTAGCCGGCGCCGTCACGATGAAATTCGACTCACAATTGTACGAAGACGCCGTCCGCTAGCGCTCGTATGCCGAGTTACAAGGACGAGCTTTTAACTAAGACCGTGGCGGCGCTCACGACCAAGGAAGGAAAAAACAAGCCGTCATCCGCGCCTAAGAAAACCCCCAAGTCGTAGCCCGAAACCGGCGCGAAGCCTCTCGAAAAATGCTCACGCCGCTCGCCTAATCAAGCATGGACGTTCGGGTCGAACTGAAACGGCTCGTTCAGCGGGTCCGGAATCCCTGGGTGCTTGGTATTTCCGCGGCGCTGGCCGTATACACTCTCGCCGGGTTTCTGCTCATTCCCTATCTGGTGCGGCATTATGTTCCGAAGCTGGCTGCCGAGCAGCTCAGTTGTCAGGCCGCTGTCACGGAGGTACGGTTTAACCCCTTCCTTTTTGAGTTCGAGGCGAAGGACTTTTCCTTCAAAGACGCGGCCGGCGAGGCGATATTTGGTTTTCAGCGCCTGTTCGTCGATTTCGAGCTGGAAAGCCTGTTGCGCTGGGCATGGACGTTTGCGGATATACGGCTTGAGGGTTGGTCTGCTGATTTGATGATCGATCGGGAAGGCCGGCTGAACCTGGCCAAGATCGCCGCCGCCCTGCCTGAATCCGACGAGCCCTCTCCGCCGGCAGAGAACCCGCCACGGCTCTTGCTGAAGCACATGGCGCTCACAGGTGGCTCGGTGAAATTCACGGATCGCTCCAAATCGACTCCGGTCGCGGAAACGGTCAGTCCGATCGACCTGGAGCTTGACGCAATCTCGACGCTTCCCGAGCACCGCGGGTCTCACGTAGTCAGCGCAAGACTGGCGAACGGCGCGGTAGTGGAATGGAAGGGCCATGTCTCGTTGAACCCAATCCTATCGGAAGGTGAAGTGCGACTCGAGGGCTTCAAGCTAGCGACCGCTTGGAACTTCATCCGTGACCAGTTGGACCTGGCTGAACCCTTAGGGGACGTGGGCGCAACAGCCCGTTACCGCTTCCGATATGACCACGCCAAGGCCGACCTGAGCGTGAACGATGTGGGCATCAAAGTGGCGGGATTGCGGCTTTCTACCCCCGCTGCTCCGGAGCCGATCCTGGTCCTTGACGCTATCGAGATCGCGGGGGCTCGCTTTAATCTTGCGAGCCGGGAGCTGACGGTGCCGACATTCAACGTGCTCAACGGGCACATCGCCGTGTCCGTCGACGAGAAGGGCATCGCCAATTGGCAGACGTTGGTGAAGACCGGAGCGACGACCGATGCGCCGCGGCCCACTCCGCCCGCGGCTTCGGCCGGTGCGCCCGCAGCGCCGCCTTTGCGGGTTAAGCTCGAAGCATTCAAGGTAGCGGACATCGGGATCACTTATGCCGATGCGAGTCACGCTAAACCCTCCATGGTCTCCGTTGGGGTTTTCAATCTGGGGCTGGGCGCGGAAGCGGAAATCGGCGCCGCTGCACCGAAAGCGCGGATCCGGGACTTGAGCGTCAGTCTTGAGCGCATTGCCATCGCCGAACGAGATAAGAGCGCTTCGCTCGCGACCTTGGATTCCATTAAGGTCGAGGGCGGACAAATGGATCTCGAGAAACGGGAAGCCGCCATCCAACAAGTGGCCCTACAGGGAGGCGGTGCCAAGATAGCCCGAGATGCGGATCAATCAATTCGTTGGCTTGAATTATTCGGGCCTCGGGACTCGGAAAATGTCCGGATCGATGTCACCGAAACGGAGAACAAGGAGGAAGGCAAGCCGTGGCGCTTCGCGCTCAAGGCGTTCGACCTCCAGGGGTTTCGCATGGCGCTTGCCGACCAAAGCGTGTCGCCCGAGCTTGCGTACGACATCGAGGACATGAAAGTCGCGCTCACGGAGATCACCAATGACGGACAGACACCCATCGCGTTCGATGTGCAGCTCAAGATCAAACAAGGCGGCGCGTTGAGCACGACGGGACAACTGTCACAAAAGGCTGATCGCGCCGAGGCGCAGGTGAAGATCGAGGGGATGAACCTGACGCCGCTGAAGTCGCTGGTGGCACAGGTCGCGGCGCTTACACTCGAGAGTGCCGCTGTCTCCGCCACTATGCGGGTCGATTATAGCCAAGCCAAAACCGGTCCATCACTCAAGGCGGCGGGTGCGTTCAGCCTCGATAACCTGCTCCTAAACGAAACCAAGAGCGGCAAGTCCTTTCTGTCCTGGAAGGCGCTGTCCGCCGATGGCTTCGACTTCAGCCTCGGCCCGGACAAGATTTCCATCAAGGAAGTGCGACTCGTCGAACCGGGCACGAAGATCGTGATCTTCAAAGATAAAACAGTGAACCTCGCCGCTGCCTTCCAACCGCAGGGCGCGCCATCTTCCGGGCCGCCGGCAAAGACGGAAAAGCCGAAGAGCGATTCCGCCAATCCATTTCCAGTGACCGTGGAGCGTGTCCAGATCGAGCGGGCGAAGGTCGATTTCGCCGACCTCAGCCTGGTCCTTCCGTTCGCCGCCCGCATCCACGATTTATCCGGCGCGGTGACCGGCATCTCCTCGGCTGCTACCAGCCGAACCAGGCTCAAGCTTGAGGGCCGTGTGGACGAATACGGCCAGGTCAACGTGGAGGGGTCGTTAAGCCCCTTACAGCTTGCGGCGTTTAGCGATGTTAAAGTGGTGTTCCGCAACCTTGCGATGTCACCGCTTTCGCCCTACAGCGGCACGTTTGCCGGGCGTAGGATCCAATCCGGAAAGCTGAACCTGGATCTGGAATACAAAGTTGAGGATCGCAGGTTGAAGAGCAACAACACCATCATCCTCGATCAATTTACCTTGGGTGAGCGGGTCGAAAGTCAGAAAGCGGTAAATCTGCCCCTCGATCTCGCGATCGCCCTGCTCACCGACGGCGAGGGCAAGATCAACGCGTCCGTGCCCATCGAAGGTGACGTGGACCATCCTGAATTCAGCGTCGGGCACCTGGTCTGGCAGGCGATCGTCAACCTCATCACCACCGCCGTCACCGCGCCCTTCAAGGCGCTCGGTGCCCTCGCCGGCGGGGAGGAGGGCATCGACGCGGTCCTGTTCCGGCCGGGTATCGATACGATCCCGCCGCCTGAGCGCGAAAAGCTCGCAAAAGTAGCGGAGGCATTGACTAAGCGGCCAATGCTAACGCTAACGGTACGCGGGGCGTACGACCCCGCGGCCGATGGCGAAGCGCTTCGGTCAATGCAGGTGCGGCGCGCCTTGGCGCAGGAGCTCGACGTCGCCTTGCAACCGGGCGAGGACCCGGGTCCGGTGGCCGTCGATAATGCCGAGACGCAGCGCGCGCTGGAGGCGTTGTCCGACGAACGCGACGGCGAAGATGCCATCGAGGAGTTTGAGGCGAGCTACGAAAAATCTCAGGGTAAGAAGCCAAAAAGGGTCAGCGCAATCTTGTCACTGATGGGCCAGGCCAGCGAGGACGTCGATTTCTACGAAAAATTATTCCAACATCTGGTAGAAAAGGCTCCATTGGCAACGGGCGACCTTGAAGCTTTGGCCGTACGGCGCGCTACAGCGGTTATCAAGAAACTGACCGGCCAAGCTGGATTCGATCCATCTCGTGCCAGCGCCGGGGAAATCGAGCAGGTCCCGGATACCCAGGCGGACAGCGTCCCGACAAAACTCGAGCTGGGGACGCTCGGGCCGGAGCCGTAGCACTCTATCCGTTATACGAACGGGAATAATTTTCTTAAACATGGATGATCCCCATATCACCGTCACCCCGGCGAAAGCCGGAGTCCAGTGCGGCGCATTAAGGCCCTCCTGGATGCCGGTTTTCACCGGCATGACGGACGAGAAAGGGTAGATTATGACCGTTGCCAGTAGAGATGTCGCGGCGCTCAATCTCTTGGCGAACAAAACCCCGAGTCGTAGCCCATGCTGATAAAATCGGGCGTTTGCCGCCGCTTTCTGCCGGCACCGCTGTCGCCACGCCTGTTCCATTCCAGCGGCAACGGAACGCATGGAAAAACCACGGCATTAGGTGTAGTTTAATAAGATGGTGGGGGCCTCTTGAGGAGCACATGCCGCATAAGCTCTATATAAAAACCTTTGGCTGTCAGATGAACGAATACGATTCTTCCCGCATCGTCGCTGCCTTGGAGGAATCGCACGGGTTGTGCAATACCGCGGACCCTGCGGAGGCCGATGTTCTCATCGTCAATACCTGCTCCGTGCGGGAGAAGGCGCAGGAAAAGCTATTCTCGCAGCTAGGACTCTGGCGCCAGTGGAAAAAGGCCCGGCCCGAGATCGTCATCGGCGTGGGCGGTTGCGTGGCCAGCCAGGAAGGAGCGGCGATTTGGGAGCGCGCCCCCGATGTCGATGTGATTTTTGGACCTCAGACCCTCCACCGGCTGCCGGCGATGCTGGACGCCGTCGCAGGAACGGGGCGCCGGATCATCGATATCAGCTTTCCGGAAATTGAGAAATTCGACCGCCTGCCCGAGGTGCGGGCGCAGGGACCTACCGCATTCGTTTCCATTATGGAGGGTTGCAGCAAGTATTGTTCGTTTTGTGTCGTGCCGTATACGCGCGGGGAGGAGTTCAGCCGGCCTTTTGACGATGTGATCACCGAGATCGCCGGGCTCGGCGAGCAAGGCGTGCGCGAGGTGACGCTCCTCGGTCAGAACGTCAATGCTTACCGCGGAGCGATGCACGCTGGCAGGATTGCCGATCTCGCCGTATTGCTGCGTTATGTGGCCGACATCGATGGCATCGAACGCATCCGCTTTACAACCTCGCATCCGCTGGAATTTTCCGATCGCTTGATCGCGGCCTACGCGGACATTCCGCAACTTGCGGATCATCTGCATCTGCCGGTGCAGAGCGGATCGGACCGCGTCCTCGCACTGATGAAACGCGGTTACACCGCGCTGGAATACCGCGCCAAAATCCGCAAGCTGCGCAAGGTCCGGCCAGGCATCAGCGTGTCCTCGGATTTTATCGTCGGTTTTCCGGGCGAGACTGAGGAGGATTTCAAGAAAACCCTAACTCTCGTCGCCGCCATAGGATTTGACCAATCGTTTAGCTTCATCTATAGCAAGCGCCCGGGCACGCCAGCCGCCAGTCTCCCCGATGAGGTTCCGGAGGAGGTGAAAAAAGAGCGGCTACAGATCCTGCAAACGCGCATTGACGAAAATGCCCGAAACATCAGTGTGTCCATGGTGGGCAAGGCGGAACGCATCTTGGTGGAAGGCCCGTCGCGCAAGAACCCGGCGGAACTGTGCGGCCGCACCGGCAACAACCGGGTGGTGAACGTGGCCGCGCGCCCGCGCCTCGCCGGCCACTTTACCGATGTGCGGATCACCGCGGCCTTTTCGCATTCGTTGCGCGGCGAGCTGATCGGGCGCGCGAACGAGTCTACTGAGAGTTTGTGAAAAAACCTACTACGCTCGGGATCTCGCGTTCCGGCGGTACTCGGAATCCTCATGTATTTCAATATACACTCCGGTTGCTCGCCCCATCCTTGGGACTCGCCCCTGCGGGGCTTGCGCTCCGTTTCGCTCCCGGCGAAACCGTCCTGCGCTCCGGCGGAACGCGACCTCCCTTCGCTCGCGACGGTTTTTTCACAAACTCTGATCGCCCAGTGCTCGCTTGAGTACGACCAAGAAGCTGCCGCCAGCACTTGCGAGCGACATTGTTTTGGCGCCGCTCGATAACCAGCGCCTGGCCAATTTATGCGGTCAGTTCGATGAGCACCTGCGGCTGCTAGAACGCCGCTTGGGGGTCGAGATCAACAACCGCGGTAATGCCTTCCGGGTGATCGGCCTGCCGCGCTCGGTGGCCGCGGCCGGCCGTATCATGGAACAGTTGTATGCGGCGACCGTTGAGGAGATGCTCTGTCCGGAGCGTATCCATCTGCATCTGCAGGAAGCCGGCATCGAAGAGATTTTGGAAGAGGCTGAGCACGACGATCACCTTATCCAAACGCCGCGCTGTGTGGTGAAAGCCCGCGGCGCGAACCAGCGCCGTTATGTTGATAACATTCGCCAATGCGACATTAATTTTGGCATCGGCCCCGCGGGGACCGGTAAGACCTACCTGGCTGTTGCCTGCGCGGTCGAGTCCTTGGAACGCGAAGCGGTGCGGCGCGTGGTATTAACCCGGCCCGCGGTGGAGGCGGGCGAGCGCTTGGGGTTCCTGCCCGGGGACATCGTTCAGAAGGTGGACCCCTATTTGCGGCCCTTGTACGATGCTCTGTACGAGATGCTGGGGTTTGACAAAGTCTCGAAATATATCGAGCGTCATATTATCGAAGTCGCGCCGCTTGCGTTCATGCGCGGGAGGACCTTGAATGACTCCGTGATCATACTGGACGAAGCGCAAAACGCCACCTCGGAACAGATGAAGATGTTTCTCACGCGCATCGGTTTCGGCTCGACCGCGGTGATCAACGGCGATATCACGCAAGTAGATCTCCCGGCGGGCCGGCTGTCGGGATTGCGGCAGGTCATCGACGTGCTACGACAGACGCGGGGGGTGAGCTTTACTTTTTTCCAAGCCAAGGACGTGGTAAGACATCCGCTCGTGGCACGGGTGGTCGAGGCTTACGAAACCTACGAAGCCGGACGCCGGAGCGCGGCCGAGCCCTGTTGATGGCGATCCGATTAGCGCTGCAGTATGCCTGCGGATCCGCGGACCTGCCCACGCGCTGTACCGTGATCAAGTGGATACGCACGGCCCTGGCCCGCCGGTGCGCGAGCGCCGAGGTCACGGTGCGTATTGTCGGCGAAGCGGAAGGCGCGGATTTGAATCGGCGTTGGCGCAAGCGGCGCGGCGCGACCAATGTACTATCGTTCCCGAGCGAAGGTCTCGATCACACAGCCCCCGCTTTCCTGGGCGATATCGTGATTTGCGCCCCCGTGGTCATGCGCGAAGCCCATGAGCAATCAAAATCTCCCGAGGCTCATTGGGCGCATCTCATCGTTCACGGCGTTTTGCATCTGCTTGGATACGACCATAAAACGCAGCGTGAAGCCGAATCTATGGAAAGGCTAGAACAGGACATTCTCAAAAGACTCGGGTATCCGAATCCTTACAGCGATGTACCCGGTGCATGAACGAAGACCACCCTAGTAGAACCCGAAAGAATTCGTGGCTTGGAAGGACTAGGGAATTTCTCCGCCTGTATCCCCGGGACACGCAAGAGATCACGGACTTACTGCGTGAGCTCGAGCAGCGCAATCTGATTTATCCCGAGGTGCTGGCGATGATCGAGGGCGCGCTGCTGGTCTCCGAGATGCAGGTAAGAGATATCATGTTACCGCGCGCGCAGATGGTCGTAGTCCCCGCGGAGGCGGGAGTGAAAGAGTTTCTGCCGCGGGTGATCCGTTCCGGGCACTCGCGGTTTCCGGTGGTCGATGACAAACGCGATGAGGTGCTGGGGATCTTGCTCGCGAAAGACTTGCTTGCTTATCTGGCGCAGACAGAGTCCACCCCCTTAGACCTTTGGGATGTGTTGCGTCCGGCGGTGTTCGTACCGGAAAGCAAGCGCTTGAACGTGCTACTGCGGGAATTTCGCAGTAGCCGTAACCACATGGCCATCGTGGTCGATGAGTACGGACGGGTGTCGGGGCTGGTGACCATCGAGGATGTCATCGAACAGATCGTTGGTGACATCAGCGATGAGCACGACGTCGGCGAGGAAGGATATATCAGGAAGCACCGTGACGATCGCTACACCGTTCGGGCGCGCACCCCAATTCACGAATTCAACGCTTATTTTCAAACCGGCTTTGCGGACGAGGAATTCGACACCATCGGCGGCGTCATCCTCAAGGCCTTGGGTCATATGCCGGCGCGTGGTGAGGCGATCGAGTACGGGGGCTGGAAATTTACCATACTCCGCGCCGATCCGCGCCGCATCCATTTAATGCGTGTCGGCCGGGCACAGGAATGGGCCGGCGAGCAGCCGCAGGCTGGAGTTGGCTAAGGTTTGGGGCAAAATGCGTGATCGCCGGGCCGTGGCGCTCGCCGCAGAGTGGCGGGAAGGTTTGGCGAATAAAGCCTGGCTTAGTCTTGCCGGGGATTTAGCGAGCCTCGCCGCGGGTGCGATTCTGCCATTGGCATTCGCACCTTTCGAGCTGGCGCCGCTCGCCGTGCTGTCACTCGCGGCTCTTTTCTATCTCTGGGACGAAGTCTCGCCGCGGCGGGCGTTTTGGCGCGGCTGGCTTTATGGCCTCGGAATGCTTGGAACGGGTGTTTCTTGGGTGCAAATCAGCATCCATCAATTCGGGATGCCCGTCTTGGCCTTTTCAGTCACCGTGACCGCCGGGTTTATCGCCTTTGTCGCCCTTTATCCCGGGCTGATCGGAGCGCTCGCCAACCGTTGGTTTCGCGTGTCCGCCGCGGCGCGCTTTCTGGTGGTGCTCCCGGCTCTCTGGACGCTCATGGAATGGTTCAAGGGGTGGGTTTTGACAGGTTTCCCGTGGCTGAATGTTGGTTATAGCCAGGTGGATACTCCGCTCGCCGGCCTCGCCCCGGTGTTCGGTGTATACGGAGTAAGCTTCGCGGTAGCGCTAAGCGCCGGGCTTCTCTGCGCGATGCTCCGGAGTCCATCGCGCTTAGGCTACCCTGTGTTTCTATCGGTCCTCTGGATAGGTGCGTTTGTGTTGGGCCGGGTGACATGGACCGAAGCACACGCGACTAAATCGCTCTCGGTGGCGCTCATTCAGGGCAACGTTGCGCAGGCGATGAAATGGTTGCCCGCGGAGCGGCAGGCAACCATCGATCGCTACCTCGGTCTGACGGCGTCCTCGTGGGGGAAGGCCGATGTTATCGTGTGGCCGGAGACCGCCATACCGGAGTTCTATACAGAGGCCACGCCGTATGTTCGCCTACTTACCGCAAAGGCACGGCAAACGGGGACCGAGCTCCTCCTCGGCGTGCCCTATCGAGACCCTGGCGGGGAGCGGTATTATAACGCGGTCGCCACTATCGGGCGCCACGCGGGGATCTATCGAAAGCGCCACCTGGTGCCCTTCGGCGAGTACTTGCCGTTCCCGGCGCTACTGGGGAAACTCCTCGATTTCCTGGATATCCCCATGTCGAGCTTCAGCGCCGGCAGCCGGGGCCAAGCACCGCTTGTGGTCGCCGGTGTCCCGGTCGGCGTTTCCATTTGCTATGAGGATGCATTCGGCGAAGACGTCATCGAACAGCTTCCGATGGCCCGGCTTTTGGTTAATGTCAGCAACGATGCCTGGTTCGGAGACTCGATTGCGCCTCACCAACATTTGGAGATGGCGCGCATGCGTGCTCTGGAGGGCGGCCGGTTTCTCTTGCGGTCCACTAACAATGGGATTTCCGCCGTTGTCGACCACCGGGGCAAGGTGGTGGCGCAGGCGCCGCAGTTTCGGCCATATACACTCAAGGCACGGGTTCGCGCGCGCACGGGCGCGACCCCTTACGTTATGTTCGGGAACGGCCCAATGGTTGCCCTCGCCGCGGGTTTACTTGCCGCGGCTCTCGTTTTTTGCCGCGTGCGTAGTTAGCACCGCACCTCGCAGTGATGCGGATCTTGAACCGCTACATCGCGAGGATCGTAATGAGCTCGATCGCGAGTGTGTTGGTGGTTCTGGTCGCGGTATTTTCTTTCTTTGAGTTTATCGATGAGCTGGATAAGGTAGGCCGTGGCGGGTATGGGATCCTCGCCATCGTTGAGTTCGTCTTTTTCAGCATCCCGCGCTTGACCTACGAGCTGTTCCCAATCGCCGCCTTGATCGGCACCTTAATCGGTCTGGGAACGCTGGTTCGCAACAGCGAAATGATCGTGATTCGAACCTCCGGGGTGTCGCTGGTGCGGATCGTCTTATCGGTAATGAAGTTGGGATCCGTTTTCGTGCTCGCCTCCCTTGTGGTAGGCGAGTTTATCGCCCCGCCCAGTGAAGAGTTGGCGCAACACAGAAAGTCGATTGCGACGACCAATCAGATCGCGCTTAGAACCCCGGGCGGTTTTTGGGCTCGGGACGGGCAGAGTTATATCAACATTCGCCGGGTGTTACCCGACAATCGCGTGGAGGAGGTTTACATCTATGAATTCGACGACCAGAATCGTCTCCGCGTGAGTACCTTCGCGCGGCAGGCTTATTACAAGCAAGGCCGATGGGTTCTCGAACGGATCAATCAGACCGTTTTCGACGCGGAACGCGTGCGCAAGCGGCGAATGGAGCATGCAACATGGGATTCGTTGCTGGATCCCAAGCTTATCAATCTTGTCGCGATCAACCCGCAGCAATTGTCCATGATCAACCTCTATAACTACATCCGCTTTCGGGAGGCTAACGGGCAAAACAGCCGCTACTACCGGCACGCGCTGTGGGCGAAGCTGTCATATCCGTTGGCCACGGGCGCCATGGTCTTTCTTGCCATTCCGATTGTGTTGGTCACGGCGCAAAAAACGGGTATCGGGCAACGCATCGTGATCGGGTCATGCATCGGCCTGGGTTTCCATATCATCAACAAGGCGGCGGGGTCATTGGGCGTGGTATTCGATCTATCGCCGGTGCTCAGCGCGATGTTTCCAACGGCCGCCACTTTCATGGCCGCCGTTTTACTTATGCGGCGGGTACACTGATCAATCCAAGGAGTTGACTGATAAAATTCATCATCCTTGATATCATGTCCGGCGAGCATTCATTTATCGGGAGAGACTGCGGCAATGACGTGGAAACAGGTGCTGGCTGCCAAGATTCCGCCTGAGCTTGGGCGCGAAATCGACATCTTTGAGACCCAGATCGAGCTGAAACGCCAGGGAAAGGTCGAGGATAAGCTCTTCGCGGAGACCCGGTTGCGGCGCGGCGTCTATGGGCAGCGCTACGATAACGGTCAACGCCACGATGGTATCGCGCATCGAACTTTCGCGTTTCCGGACAACACCTTAACCAAAGGTCCCGACACACTATGGGATGCTCCCGGGATGCAACGTATCAAGCTTCCCTATGGCGGATTAACCCCGGATCAAATGGACGTTTTCGCGGATTTAGCGGAGGAATATTCGGACGGTATCAGTCACGTTACCACACGCCAGGACATACAGCTCCACTTCGTGCACATCGAGGATACGCCGGATCTTATGCGGCGCCTCGCCGCGGTGGGTATCACCACACGCGAGGCCTGCGGGAACAGTGTGCGCAACGTCACCGCGTGTCCGTTGGCGGGGGTTTGCCGCGATGAAGCCTTCGATATCACTCCCTATGCGCAGGCCACGGCGCGATTCCTTCTCGGTCACCCGGACACTCAAGATTTCGGGCGCAAGTTTAAAGTGGCGTTTTCAGGATGTAAGCAAAAAGCCTGTGCGCTGGTGAACATGCATGATCTCGGATTTATCGCGCGCGTTGCTTCGGGAACCGGGCAGCGCGGCTTTGAGATGTATGTGGGGGGAGGATTGGGTGCGGTGCCCTATCAGGCGAAGCTTTTCGATGACTTCGTCCCGGAGACCGAGATCCTGCCGCTTGCGCAAGCGATCTCGCGGGTTTTCGCGCGCCTCGGTGAAAAGAGAAACCGCGGCAGGGCGCGTATTAAGTTCTTGATTGATAAGCTCGGTATCGATCGATTTAGGGAGCTGGTGTTGGCCGAACGGGCCACCTTAGCACAGGATACCGCCTGGACCTCCTATCTGCGGGAGGTTCCAAGTTACTGCGAACATCCGCTGCAAGCACCGCAACCGCTGAACGGCGCCGCGCGCGGCAGTGTGTTCGAGCGCTGGCGCGCATCAAACGCCTACCGGCAAAAGCAAACCGGGTATGCTGTCGCGGCGGTGACGCTTCCCATAGGGGACATTACGTCCTGGCAAATGCGGCGGCTTGCCGATCTCGCCAGGCGCTATTCGGGAGACAACGTGCGTACGACGGTGGAGCAGAATATCGTCCTCCGATGGGTTGCAGAGGCGGATTTGCCTGGCTTATACGAAGGCTTGTGCGCGATCGGGCTGGGCACGCCCGGCGCCGGCACGGTGAGTGATGTGGTCGCATGCCCGGGCACCGATACCTGCAAGCTCGGCATTGCGTCGTCACGCGGCTTAGCGAGCGAATTGAGTCAGCGGCTTGCGGGAATTGCTCCCGGTCTCGATGCCGCGGTAAATGCTCTGCATATCAAGATCAGCGGTTGTTTCAATGCCTGTGGTCAACATCATCTCGCGGACTTGGGTTTCTACGGGGTGAGCCGGAAAGTCGGCGGCACCACGGTGCCCCACTTCCGGGTGGTCTTGGGCGGTGAATCGGAGCACAACGCAGGCGCCTACGGACTGACTATCGGGGCGATTCCCTCGAAGCGTGTGCCCGATTTTGTCGAGCGTATCACCGCCAAATATCTGCAAGAACGAACCGCGGGAGAAGCGTTCCGCAAGTACATCGAGCGTGCCGGCAAGAAAGAGATCAAGGCCTTGGTCGATGAGCTATCCGTCGTTCCGCCCTATGAGCGCGACCGCAGCTATTACTCCGACTGGCGCGATCCGCGGGAATTTACCGTGAGCGATATCGGTGCCGGGGAATGCGCCGGAGAGGTCGTCTCACGGGCCGAATTCGGCCTGCAGTCGGCCGAACGGCAGTACTTTGAGGCGCAATTGCACTTCGATCACGGCGATTACAAATTAGCTGATAACACGGCCTACAACGCCATGCTTGAGGCGGCAAAGGCGCTTATCCACACCCGATTTCTAGATATTTCGAATAACCCGGATGCGATCGCGAGCGAATTCAAGCGGCGTTTTTGCGACACTGAAGTTTTTCATGACCAATACGCCGGGGGGAAATTTGCGCAATACCTCTTCAATCGCCACGCGGATACGGACCGCAAGTACACCCCGGAGCAAGCGCGCTATCTCATCGAAGAAGCCCAGCTCTTTATCGAGGCAGCCTATGCCTGCCACGGCCGGCTGCTGGAGCAAGGCAATTTCGCCTCACGCGAAACCGCGATTCTGCTGGAGCGTTCCTAAGCCTAAGCCTAAAGCATGGAGATCTCCAAGATCGGCGTAAAGTTTTTTGTCGAAGAGCAGGATCCCCTCCGGCTGGTCGAGTTTATTCCTGTCTTGCATCGCTGGATCCAGAACCGTGCACTGCCGGATCTACTCATTGATGTTGCCGACTATAGTCATGTCAATCAAGGCCCGGGGATCGTTCTTTTGGCCTACGAGGGAAACTACGGTATTGACGAGAACCTGGGCCGCAGAGGCGTGGTCTACTATCGTAAACGCCCGTTCAGTGGCGGCCTTTCGGATTGCCTCGCCTCCGTGTCCGAGCTGGCACTGCTTGCGTGTCAACGCCTCGAGCAAGAGCCTGGGCTTGCGGGGCGGCTGCGGATCCGCGCCAACGAGATGCAGGTGTTTGCAAACGACAGGTTGGCCGCGCCGAATACCGATCAGACTTTCGAGACGTTTTCACCGGCCTTAGAGCAGTTATTGGGAAAGCTCTACCCGGGCGACGAATTCACTCTGTCTAGCGATCCCGATCCGAAAGAGCGCTTTTCCGTTACCGCTGGCGTCACCGGCCCGCAATCGATAACAAGCTTGCTCGGTCGCATGGCGTCTTAGGGGATCCGACGACTATAAGATGGGCTCACGTGGTGAGCCCGATGCCCGAGGCTTAGCCCGACTTAAGCGATTCGGCTTTGAAATCTAGCGTTTTTCGGTTCCATATTTTCCTAAGCGTTTGATTGGTGGTAGGGGGGCAGGCGAAAAGTGGCTGTAGTGCCGACCTTGCCTGTTGCTGTGAGGCGGTCTTTTCAGGAGACTGATGCAATGTTTCTGCGCGCCAAGACCCGGATCAAAGACGGTAAAGCCCATCGTTATTGGAGCATCGTCGAGAACCGACGTACGCGCGGCAATCGGGTGGTCCAGCGGCAGGTATTGTATCTTGGTGAGATCAACGACAGCCCTGTGCGCCTCGGCAATGGGGCGCCTGTTGGCTTGCCTGTTTGCTGTGAGAGCAGTTGCAGTTGGATGGGTTTTGGTCTGAGAAGCTTCCTTTGAGCCGCAAAGGGACGCGCTGGTTGAATGTTTTCAAGACCTTGGTCTGCTATCGGCTGATTAATCCGGGCAGTGAGTGGCAACTGCATCGGCAGTGGTATGAGCGCAGCGCGGCCGCCGTGGCGGAACGCGTGGGTTATCAGAGCTAGCTAGGCGGCGTTCCGGCGCACGTTCAAGCGCGTCGAGGGCGTGGGCCCCGGAGAGGTGCGGCGCAGAAGCGTCAGCGCCTGAGTCGCCCGGCACTTCAAACCCCTGTCATCCGTCCCCGCCACAGTTGGCGCGCATCGTGCCGCAGCGATGCCGGGCCGCATCCGCGGCCGGCCACCTGCACCAACGCGGAACACTAACTAAGGACGGTTCACTATGTCGAGCAGACTCACGCTCAGCCTCGCCCTCCCGCTCATGATGATCGTGATCGGCGGCGGTGCTTCCTATGTTGGCGCCTAAGATCGACACTCCGCTCGGCCTGTTCATGGTCGTGCTCGGCGTGCTCTGCCTCGGCGTCACGCTCGTCACCACCGTCGCGACGACGCTGCGCAGCGCCTGAACGGCCGTCAGCGCGCGCGGGGCGGTGCAGCAGCAGCGCCACCAGGAACAGTAGCGGCATGGCCATTTCCATGCCTTCCTCGAAGGCCGCGAGCAGCTGTTGCACGGTGAGCGGAAACACGATCTGGAACATCTCGTACAGCTGCGACGGCAGGCGGTCGATCACCTTCGATACCGGCAGCATCAGCACCGGCAAGGCCATCACCTGCCCCATCGGCGTCAGCAAGCCACGCCGGCGCACGACGTAGCCGTAGAGCTGCACGGTGAGGAAGACGAGCAGTGCGATCAGCGTGAGCAGCACCAAGCCGCCGGCCAGCTTCTGCGGCAACGGCACCTCCGGGCTCCAGTAGAACTTGATCTTGGTGATGCTCATGACGGTGTAGGCCTTGTGCAGATCGGCCTCGCGCGCCGCGAAGGCGAAGGCGACCGCTGCCGTCGCCAGGCGCAGGCACAGCGGCAGCGGGCGCTTCAGCAGCAGCGCCGCACCGAGCAGCGCCCACAGCACGATGCTCAGCTGCTCGAAGGGGCCTCGTTCGGAGAACAGGAGCGTGAAGACATCGTGCGGCAGGTCCCGCGCGAGCATCACCAGAAAGCCCGCGTAGACGAGCGTGACGACGAGGGCGATGCGGCCGGCCGGAGTGAAGGCTTTCAGGTTTTTTTCTCCGGAGCTAGCGCGCCGAATGGGTTAGCTCATCAATGTCGGTAATCATCATTCATGGAATTACTCAAGACGGTGCTAAAACACAAATCGGGGCGGTTGCGGCGCACCATGAAGCTGCGGTAAATCCGTCTCGAAAAGGCTTTCGCTGGTCCATTCGCTGGGTCCGGCGCATCTAATGAGACGCGCGTCCATGATCGGGGACTGCCCGACCACGAGAAATAGCCGCCCCTTGAGTGTCAGTTGCTGCTGAAAATGCTGGGTTAAAATGGGCACCGATCCCGTCACCGCAATGACATCGTAAGGTCCCTCGGAGTCATGGGTTTCAAACCCGTTACCTACGGCAAGCTTGACGTTGGTGATTCCTCGTCGCCCGAGGAGGATTTCAGCCCGCTGGGTAAACTCCGGGTTAATTTCCAGGGTCGTCACCTGGCTCCCGAGCGTGGCGAGCAAGGCGGTTACATAAGCGCTGCCCGTACCTATTTCAAGAATACAATCGTTGGGCTCGATGGCGAGCGCTTGCAGCATGCGAGCCTCAACCTTGGGGGCCATCATGAATTCCCCAGCGCCCAGCGGGATGGACATATCCGCGAACGCCAGTTGGCGAAACTCCGCCGGAACGAACACCTCGCGCGGCACCTCGGTCAGCAATTCGAGCACACGCTGATCCAGCACTTCCCAGGGCCGGATTTGCTGTTCAATCATATTGAATCTCGCTTGCTCGGCATTCATAACATGCGACGGCTCCGAGAATCGGGGTGGGATTCAAGCGGCTTTTATTATATAGTGTGCCCTTACTGTTCGCAGCTAGGGGTGCCCCGGATGCGTGACGCCGGGCTGAGAGATACCCTTCGAACCTGATCCGGTTAGTACCGGCGTAGGGAAGCGCTACAGCTCGCCGAATCCCTACGCCTCCATGAATAGAGCGAGGTGTAGCCATGAATGCTGTCCCCGAGCGGGTGTCCGATGACATCGGCGGTCTTGACGCCGAAGCGCTTAAGCCGTTCCCTAACTCGCGTAAGAGCTACGTCGTCGGGCGTGCAGCGGATATCAAGGTACCGATGCGGGAGGTTACGCAATCGCCAGCGGTGACCTCATCAGGCACGGAACAAAACCCAAGCATTTCCCTTTACGATACCTCGGGGCCATACTCCGATCCGAGTATCACGATCGATAGCCGCCGGGGTTTGCCCGCGTTGCGCCGAGAATGGATCCTAGAACGCAACGATACCGACGCGCTGCCCGCGCCTTCGTCCGCCGATGGCCGCCGCTTCGATGCGGCCAACGGAGGTTTCGTGCCGCGGCGGCGGCCGCGGCGCGCGAAACCCGGCGCCGCCGTTACTCAAATGTACTACGCGAAGCGCGGGATCATTACGCCGGAAATGGAATTCGTAGCCATTCGTGAAAACCTGTGCTTACAAGAGATCCAGGATCCGAGACCAGGGATGCTCCATCGCGGGACAAGGTTCGGCGCGGAGATCCCCGAGGTGCTCACACCGGAATTCGTGCGCGCCGAAATCGCTCGCGGGCGGGCGATCATTCCCGCCAATATCAATCACCCCGAGCTCGAGCCCATGATTATCGGGCGCAATTTTCTCGTTAAGATCAACGCCAACATCGGTACCTCGGCGGTGAGTTCCGGGGTCAACGAAGAAATTAACAAAATGGTCTGGGCCACGCGCTGGGGCGCCGATACGGTTATGGATCTCTCGACCGGTAAGCATATTCACGAAACGCGCGAGTGGATCATTCGTAATTGCCCCGTGCCCGTCGGCACCGTCCCGATCTACCAGGCGCTAGAAAAGGTGGACGGCAAGGCCGAGGATCTGACCTGGGACATTTACCGCGACACGCTCATCGAACAGGCGGAGCAGGGCGTCGATTATTTTACGATTCATGCCGGCGTGCGGCTTGGGTACATTCCGCTGACCGCGCGCCGCGTGACCGGGATCGTCTCGCGGGGGGGATCGATCATGGCCAAGTGGTGCCTGGCGCATCACCGGGATAACTTCCTGTACCAGAGGTTCGGAGAGATTTGCGAGATCATGAGGGCCTATGACGTGGCCTTTTCGCTCGGCGATGGACTTCGTCCGGGCTCGATAGCGGATGCCAACGATGAGGCGCAGTTCGCGGAGCTGAAGACCCTGGGCGAGCTCACCCGCACGGCCTGGAACCACGATGTCCAGGTGATGATCGAGGGGCCGGGCCACATCCCCATGCAGCTCATTCGCGAGAACGTGGAGCGGGAGCTACAAGAATGTCACGAGGCGCCCTTCTATACCTTGGGTCCGCTGACCACCGACATCGCCCCCGGCTACGACCATATCACCTCGGCTATCGGCGCGGCCATGATCGGTTGGTTTGGTACGGCCATGCTTTGTTATGTCACCCCCAAGGAGCACTTGGGATTACCGGATAAAAACGACGTTAAGGAGGGGATCATCGCCTATAAAATCGCCGCCCATGCGGCCGACTTGGCGAAAGGACACCCGGCCGCGCAGTTGCGAGACAACGCCTTGTCGAAAGCGCGTTTCGAGTTTCGCTGGGAAGACCAGTTTAATCTGGCGCTCGATCCCGAGCGCGCACGCGCTTTTCACGACGAGACCTTGCCGAAAGAGGGGCACAAACTCGCCCACTTCTGCTCGATGTGCGGTCCGCACTTCTGTTCCATGAAGATCACTCAAGACGTGCGCGCCTATGCACTGGAGCACGGCATCCAGGATTTAAGCCGGGCGTTGGAAGCCGGTTTACAGACCAAGGCCGAGGAGTTCAAGGAGCAAGGCGGCGACCTGTATCGCGCCGTATGAGGCGTCGGTTTGCCAACGGATGCGGAGCATGTTTAAGCGCCTAAGAGAGGACATCGCCTGCGTATTCGAGCGCGATCCCGCCGCTCGCACCTTTTTCGAGGTGTTGACCACCTATCCAGGGCTGCACGCCATTGTCCTGCACCGGATCAGCCACCGGCTCTGGAAGCGGGAATGGATGTGGCTAGCGCGCATGCTCTCGCACCTCGGACGCTGGCTCACGGGCATCGAGATCCATCCGGGCGCTTCGATCGGCCGCCGCTTTTTCATCGATCACGGCATGGGGGTGGTGATCGGGGAGACCTCGGAAATCGGGGATGATTGCACCCTATATCACGGCGTGACCCTAGGCGGCACGTCGTGGAACAAGGGCAAACGCCATCCCACACTGGAAAACAATGTGGTCGTCGGGGCGGGCGCAAAAATCTTGGGGCCCATTACCGTCGGTGCGTGCGCGCGCGTGGGTTCCAACGCCGTGGTCGTCCGCGATGTTCCGCCCGGCGCCACGGTGGTGGGCGTTCCCGGACAGCTCGTCGTCGCGCGCGATGAGAAATCGAAGCAACGCGAAGAAACCGCCCGCAGGATCGGCTTCGACGCTTACGGCACGACCAAGGACATGCCCGATCCGGTGGCCAACGCGATCCACTCCCTGCTCGATCACATCCATGCGATCGAGTCGCAAATTGAAAGCCTGCGCAAGGCCGTGGGCGAGCGAGGGATCGATCTACCAGAGGCGCCCGGCGAGCCGGCTTCCGCCGAAGAAGCTGTCGTGGATCGGTGCGCCTCCCGTCCTTAGGCCGGTCATTTGAAATCTATCACTGCGCTACTCGCAGGGCATAAAAGTTGACTAAATTACTCAGATATGGGATGCTGCGTTGAGACAGATTTAGCCTATAGGTTTTGAGTAAATGCGACTGACAACGAAGGGCCGGTATGCCGTGACGGCGATGCTCGACCTTGCGATTCGCCAGGACGGCGGCCCCATCGCCTTGGCGGATATCTCCTTGCGCCAGGGGATTTCGCTGTCCTATCTCGAGCAACTGTTCGCGCGCTTGCGCAAGAGCGGGCTGGTCAAAAGCGCGCGCGGCCCGGGGGGAGGCTATCGGTTGGGCCGGACGGCGCAGAGCATCTCGGTTGCGGAGGTCATCCGATCCGTGGATGAAAGCGTCGATGCGACGCGTTGCGGGGGCAAGAAAAACTGCCAAGGGAGTGAGCGCTGCCTGACGCATGATTTGTGGGAGGATTTGAGTCATGAAATTTACGAGTTTTTGAGCAGGATCACCTTGGGTGAGCTGGTCAGCAGGCGTAGCGTGCGCGCGGTTTCGGCGCGTCAAGAGAGCCAAATCCTGCGGCTGCAGGTGCCGCTCACGCGCGCCACGACGTTCCGGAATCTTATAGAGCGCGAGGGTTGAGTACCATGTCGATCATGCTGACCGAGCGGGCCGCATCCCACGTAAAGCGGTTCTTGGAAACCAAGAGCCAAGGGATCGGGCTGCGTCTCGGGGTGAAACCGACGGGGTGCTCGGGGTATGCGTATCAGATCGAGGCCGCGGAGAGTGTCGGTGCGGAGGACGCCGTGTTCGAGTCGAATGGCGTCAAGCTTATCGTCGATGCGAAGAGCCTTCCTTACCTTTCCGGGACCGAGCTCGATTATGTGCGCGAGGGCTTGAATGCCGCATTTAAGTTTCGCAATCCGAACGTGAAAGATACCTGCGGCTGTGGTGAAAGCTTTAACGTCTAAGCACGCACGGTAACAGAGGACACCCGATGGCCACCCATTCCTACGAAGTCGAAGCCCTGATCCGTAAAGAGTACCAAGCGGGTTTTTACACGGATCTCGATGCCGACACACTGCCCCCTGGTCTCGATGAGGAGGTGATTCGGCTTATTTCGAGCAAGAAGAACGAGCCGGAGTGGTTGTGCGAATGGCGGCTTAACGCCTATCGGCACTGGCTCACGCAGAAAGAACCTCGATGGGCCACTGTGGTTCACCCGCCCATCGATTATCAGAGCATTTCCTATTATTCGGCGCCCAAGACCAAGAAGGACGGTCCTAAGAGCTTGGAGGAGGTGGATCCGAAATTACTCGAAACTTACGAGAAGCTCGGGATCCCGCTGCACGAACGTGCGATTCTCGCCGGGGTCGCGGTCGATGCCGTCTTTGACAGCGTCTCGGTCGCCACCACGTTCAAAGAACGGCTCGCGGAGGCCGGTGTTATCTTCTGTTCCTTTTCGGAAGCGGTGCTTAATCACCCCGATCTGGTGCGCCGGTATTTAGGATCGGTCGTGCCGGCGGGAGATAATTTCTTTGCGGCACTGAATTCGGCGGTCTTCACGGACGGTTCGTTCTGCTACGTGCCGAAGGGCGTGCGATGCCCGATGGAGCTGTCAACCTATTTCCGCATCAATGCCGCCAACACGGGCCAATTTGAACGTACCTTGATCATCGCCGAGGAAGGCAGCCACGTCAGTTATCTCGAAGGTTGTACGGCACCCATGCGCGACGAAAACCAATTGCACGCGGCGGTGGTCGAGCTGGTCGCCCTGGATAACGCCCAGATCAAGTATTCGACGGTGCAGAACTGGTATCCCGGGGATGAGAACGGCAAGGGCGGGATCTATAACTTCGTGACCAAGCGCGGGGAGTGCCGCGGCCACAACTCGAAGATCTCTTGGACGCAGATCGAAACGGGCTCGGCGATCACCTGGAAATACCCGAGTTGCGTGCTCAGAGGCGACAATAGCAGCGGCGAGTTTTATTCGGTGGCGTTGACCAATCATTACCAGCAAGCGGACACCGGGACTAAGATGATCCACCTCGGCCGCAACACGCGCAGCACGATCATCTCGAAGGGGATTTCCGCGGGCCGGGGCAGAAACGCCTACCGCGGGCTCGTGCGCATCGCCAAGAGCGCCGCGAACGCCCGCAACTATACGCAGTGTGATTCGCTTCTCATGAGTGATCGCTGCGCCGCGCATACCTTTCCGTACATCGAGGTCAAAAACCCGAGCGCGCGCGTGGAGCACGAGGCGACGACCTCCAAGATCAGCGAGGATCAATTATTCTATTGCCGCCAGCGCGGCATCGCGGCAGAAGACGCAATCAATATGATCGTCAATGGCTTCTGCAAAGAGGTTTTCAAAGAGCTGCCCATGGAGTTCGCGGTCGAGGCGCAGAAGCTGCTGAGCGTGAGCCTGGCCGGGGCGGTCGGCTGAGCCGCTACCAGCGCCTAGGAATCGTATCTAACATGCTGACGATCTCGAATCTGCATGTGTGTGTAGACCGGAAACCGATCCTGCGCGGGATCGACCTTGAGGTCCGCCCGGGCGAAGTGCACGCCATCATGGGTCCCAACGGGTCCGGGAAGAGCACCCTTGCCCATGTGCTGGCCGGTCGCGACGGCTACGAGGTCACGCAAGGGACGGTGGTTTATGATGGCGCCGATCTCCTGGCGATGCCACCCGAGGATCGCGCCCGCCGGGGGATGTTCTTGGCCTTTCAATACCCGGTCGAGATCCCCGGGGTCAATAACGCCTATTTCCTCAAGGCGGCTCTCAACGCGGCGCGCAGATACCGCGGCCTAATGGAACTTGACGCCGTCGAGTTCCTCAGTCTCGTCAGGGAAAAGATGAAGCTCGTTCATCTCGATGAAGCACTGCTCAAACGCTCGGTGAATGAGGGCTTTTCCGGTGGAGAGAAAAAACGCAACGAGGTTTTCCAGATGGCGGTGTTGGAACCGCGCCTGGCGATCCTCGATGAAACCGACTCGGGATTGGATATCGACGCCTTAAAGATCGTGGCAGATGGAGTAAACCGCCTCCGGGGCGGTGATCGAAGCATCATCATCGTGACTCATTATCAACGGCTCTTGAACCATGTCTTACCCGATGCCGTGCACGTCCTGTCGGAGGGCCGCATCGTCAGATCGGGTCAACGCGATCTCGCGATCGAGCTGGAAGAGCGAGGTTACGATTGGCTCCGGCCAAAGGTGTTGGCATGACTGGGATTATGGCCAGCCACTATGTGGAGGAGTTCGCTCGCGCCGAGGCCGGGCTGGTCGGTGCGGACAGCGGATGGTTCAAGGCCGCGCGCAGGCGGGCCTGGACGCACTTTGGCCGGATCGGATTTCCGACCCCAAAGGACGAACAATGGAAATACACCAGTGTTGCTCCGATCGAAAGCCGGTCCTTTCGCCTCGCCGGGCATCCACGGAACGGCTTGGATGTCGCGGAGCTTGATCGGCTGCGGCTGATCGAGGCGCACGAATTGGTATTCGTCAACGGCTATTATTCGGCTAAGTTGTCGCGGATTGCGTCCCTGCCGGCGGAGGTGAGCGTCGCGCCCCTGAGCGAGGCGTTGCCACGGGACAACTTGCAAGAACACATAGAGCGCCAGGCGGAACAACCCGGCAATGGGTTTGCGGCACTAAATGCTGCCCTCCTCAGCGACGGCGTGCATATACGCGTGGGCTCCGGGGTCACACTGAAGACAACGCTACATCTGCTGTTTATCAGCACCGCGCCGGACGGCCCGACCGCCTCCTTTCCGCGGGTATTTATCGAAGCCGGGGCGAACTCACGCGTGCTCATCATCGAGCATTACGCTGGCCTAACCCCCGAGGAGTATTTCACCGATGCGTTGACGGAAATTAATGCGGGACCGGGGGCAACGGTCGAACACTACAAGTGGCAAATGGAGGGTGCGAGGGGTTATCACATCGGTCAGATGCTGGTTCATCAGCAGCGTGAGAGCCGTGTCACCTCCTATTCGGTATCGCTCGGGGCCGCGCTCGCCCGCCATGATATCGCGGTTAGCCTGGCCGGCGAAGGCGCGCGAGCGAGCTTAAACGGCTTCTACATGGCAGAGGGGCGCCAGCATGTAGATCACCATACCAGCATCGATCACCAGCAGCCCCACACAACCAGCGCCGAATACTACAAGGGCGTGCTGGCCGGCCATGCGCGCGGGGTTTTTGACGGTAAGGTCGTGGTCCGTGAAGGCGCGCAAAAAGCCGATGCGCAGTTGACCAATAAAAACCTGCTTCTCTCCGTGCATGCAGAGATGGACACCAAGCCCGAGCTTCAGATCTACGCCGACGACGTCAAATGCAGTCACGGCGCCACGGTCGGGCAGTTGGACGAGGACGCCTTGTTCTATTTGCGATCGCGCGGGATCGAATACCCTCAAGCCACGGCGCTTTTGACTTACGCCTTTGCCGATGACGTTGTCGCGCGCATTGCGATCGAACCGATGCGTCACGCGATCGAGCGTCATCTCACGGCCCGCTTGCCGCGCGCGGCGCTCGTTAAGGAGCTTTTATGAGCGCGCCTAGCTATTCGATTACCGCTGTGAACGACGCCGGCCATGGGCCGGACCTCGCGGCCCGGCGTCAAGACTTTCCGATCTTGGAACGGCGCCTCCGCGGCCAACCGCTGGTCTATCTCGACAACGCCGCCACGACGCAAAAACCGCGCGCCGTGATCGAGGCGATTGCCCGCTATTATCGCGAGTGCAATTCCAATATTCACCGCGGGGTGCATACGCTCAGTCAAGAAGCGACCGAGCGCTTCGAACAGGCGCGGGTCAAGGTCCAACGATTTATCCATGCCGCCCACAGCCACGAGATCATCTTCGTGCGGGGCACCACCGAGGCGATCAACCTGGTGGCGCAGTCTTACGGGCGCCCGCAGTTGAAGCCCAAGGACGAGATTTTGATCACCGCGATGGAGCATCATTCGAACATCGTCCCCTGGCAATTGCTTTGCGAACAGACTGGGGCGGTGCTCAAGGCCGTGCCGATGAACGATGCCGGCGAGCTATTGCTCGATGAGTATCTCAGGCTCCTCGGTTCGCGTACGCGCATGCTGGCGTTAACCCATGTCTCAAACGCCTTGGGGACGATCAACCCGATCCGGGAAATCATCGACCACGCGCATGCATATGGAGTTCCGGTGCTGGTCGATGGCGCCCAAGCCGTGGCGCATATGCCCGTGGACGTCCAGGCTCTGGATTGCGATTTTTACGCCTTTTCCAGCCATAAGCTCTTCGGCCCGACGGGGATCGGGGTGCTCTACGGTAAGACCACGTTGCTCGAAGCCATGCCACCCTACCAAGGCGGCGGCGACATGATCAAGAGCGTCACCTTGACCAAGACGCAATTTAACGATCTTCCCTATAAATTCGAGGCGGGAACCCCCCACATCGCCGGCGCGATCGGTCTCGGCGCCGCCCTCGATTATGTACAGGAAATCGGATTCGAGCCGATTGGCCGGCACGAACACGAGCTGCTCCGGTATGCGAGCGAGCGGGTCGCGAGCCTTCCCGGGGCGCGGATCATCGGCACCGCGCGCGAGAAGGCCAGCGTGCTGTCGTTCGTATTGGAGGGCATTCATCCCCACGATCTCGGCACGGTGCTCGATTGCCAGGGGATTGCCATCCGCACCGGGCATCATTGTGCGATGCCGGTCATGGAGCGCTTCCACGTCCCGGCCACCGCGCGTGCCTCGTTTGCCTTCTATAACACCCCCGGGGAAGCTGATCGTCTGTGCGCAGCCCTTCGGGATGCGCAGCGGATGTTAGGCTAATGTTCGATCTGCGCGCTTTGTATCAAGAGGTCATCATCGACCACAACCGGCATCCGCGTAACTGCCGCCGGTTGGACAGCGCCGACCGTATCGCGGAAGGCTACAATCCCCTCTGCGGGGACCGGCTCACGGTGTACGTCAAGCTGCACGAGGGCGTCGTCGAGGACGTTAGTTTCGAGGGTAGCGGATGCGCAATCTCCGTAGCGTCGGCCTCGTTGATGACCGAGCATATCAAAGGCAAGACCGCACACGAGGTAGACCAGTTTTTCGCGCGCTTTCACTCCATGGTTACGGACGCAACGCCAACCGAAGGGGCCCTTGGAAAGCTCGAAGCACTTGCCGGGGTGCGCGAATTTCCGGCGCGCGTCAAATGCGCAACCTTGGCCTGGCACACCCTCAAGTCGGCCTTGTCTAATGAGCATAGCACGGTGACTACCGAATAGACGCAGATGTATTACAGCAACGATGCCGTCACCCTGAGCCGCGACTGTCAGGCGATCCTCATTCCGGCCGGTGATCCGGTGACATTGACGGCGGGGAGCGTCGTCTCCGTCACGCAAGCCCTCGGCGGCAGTTATACGCTGTACGCCGGCGGAAACCTGGTGCGGATCGCGGGCCGTGATGCCGATGCAATCGGCTACGATGCGATTCCAGAACCCGTAGCGTCTCAGGAGGCCGCCACCGGCGGGGGTGTCGATGAAGCGCTGATTTGGGCGCAATTACGGACCTGCTACGATCCGGAGATCCCCGTCAACATCGTTGACCTCGGTTTGGTTTATGATTGCAGCATTACCCCGTTGGAGGGTACGGGTAACCGCGTTGACGTTCAGATGACGCTGACCGCGCAGGGGTGTGGCATGGGCGGGGTGCTGGTGGAGGACGTACGCCAAAAAATCGCCGCCGTCCCAAATGTTAGCGAGGTCGATGTGGCGCTGGTTTTCGATCCGCCCTGGAGCTACGAAATGATGTCGGAGGCCGCCCGGTTGGAAACCGGGATGTACTGAGAGCTTGTGAAAAAATCGTCGCGAGGGAAGGGAGATCGCGTGCCGCCGGAGCGCAGGAACCGGAGTGTATATTGAAATACATGAGGATTCCGAGCACCGCCGGAACGCGAGATCCCGAGCGCAGCAGATTTTTTCACAAGCTCTGAGAACCTGTGTCGACCTGGGTTGACGTGGCGCCCGCGGGCGAAGTGCCACCGGGCGATCGGCGTGTTGTCAATGTCGATGACACCTTGATCGCGGTTTTCAATATTGACGGCGAGTACTTCGCGATTCAGGATCTCTGTACCCATGACGGGGCGCCGCTTACGGGAGGCATTCTAGACAGGGATCAGATCATCTGCCCGCGTCATGGCGCGCGGTTTTGCGTGAAGACCGGCGTGGCGCTCACCCCGCCCGCCTATGAACCCGTGAGTAGGTATCCCGTGCGCGTCCACGCGGGCGTCATCCAAGTGTACGGCGATCCCGTCGATTAGCCGTCCAGATGCTCGCTGCGGTAGGGGCGCATGCTGAATGTCGCAGAACAAAACAAAAGAGTTTAAAAGTGCACAAACACACCTTATAATCTATAGTAACAGCGTGGAGTATCCTATTCTTATCAAGGATCTGTTCATGATTGTTGAACGTACCTTGTCGATTATCAAACCGGATGCGGTCACGAACAGGCATATCGGTGAAATCCTTGCCCGATTCGAGAAAAACGGTCTCACCGTGGTCGCGCTTAAGATGCTTACCGTGTCGCGGCAGCAGATCGAGCAGATCTATGGGATTCACGAAGGCCGGCCGTATTATCCGGACCTACTTCAGTTCATGGGCTCTGGGCCTTCGGTGGCAGTCGTGCTTGAGGGCGAAAACGCCATAGAAAAAAATCGCGCGATCATGGGCAATACCAACCCGGCGCTTGCCGCCTCCGGTACGATCCGGGCCGATTTCGGAACCGCCACGAATCGCAACGCGGTACACGGTTCGGACGGTCCGCGGACCGCCCGCGCCGAGATCGCAAGCTTATTCGGACCCGAAAAGTTTCAACTATCCTCGGCAGATGGTGAACAACAACGGTACCAATCTGCTCGGACTTGATCGCGGCGCTATGGAAGGCTTCTTCGCCAGGCTCGGCGAGAAGTCCTATCGCGCCGGGCAAGTCCTGAAATGGCTGCACCAGTCGGGCGCCGAAGATTTTGCGGCCATGACCAATCTGGCGAAGCCGCTGCGGGCAAAACTACAAGACGTTGCCTCCATCGAATCGCCTGTCGTGGTGCGCGAGCAGCGCTCGGCGGACGGGACCCGCAAATGGCTACTTCGGTTGACCGGAGGGCATAGCATCGAGACCGTGTTTATTCCCGAGATCGACCGTGGAACGCTGTGCGTGTCCTCACAAGTGGGATGCGCCCTCGATTGCAGCTTTTGCGCGACCGGTAAGCAGGGCTTCGATCGTAACCTGAGCCCCGCCGAGATCATCGGGCAGGTATGGGTCGCCGCTCGAACGCTGGGGCAGGTTCCGAAAGGTCCGCGGATCATCACCAACGTGGTGCTCATGGGAATGGGCGAACCGCTTTTGAACTTCACCAACGTGGTCACGGCGATGCAGCTATTGATGGACGATTTTGCTTATGGGCTGTCGCGCTGGCGCATCACCTTGAGCACCGCCGGGTTGGCGCCGGCCATCGACCGCCTGAAAGACGCCTGTCCGGTGAGCCTGGCGGTATCGTTGCACGCACCCAATGATGCGTTGCGGGATGAGCTCGTACCGATCAACAAGCGCTATCCGATCGACGATCTTTTGGCGGCTTGCCGCCGTTATGCCGACGCCACCGACAGCCGTATTACGTTTGAGTACGTGATGCTCGCCGGTATCAACGACTCACCCGCCTGCGCGAGCGAGTTGACGCGGCGATTACGAGGGATCCCCGCCAAGGTCAACCTTATTCCGTTTAATCCTGTTTCGGGCGTCGCCTACCGGCGATCCCCGCAGGCGGCCATCGCTACGTTTCGCGAGCGGCTGCTCGGTGCGGGCATCCTGGCCATTACGCGCAAGACCCGGGGCGAGGATATAGAGGCGGCGTGCGGGCAGTTGGTCGGCCAGTTTATCCCGCGGGCCGCGAGGCACCGCCTGCGGGCCCCGATGCCGGGAGGAGGCTGATATGAGCATATGCCGGTGGCGAAGGTTGTGCTGCGCAGCACTGCTACTCTCTGGCTGCGCCATGAGCACGCAGAAGACCGAGGTATCCGAGGCTACGCGCAGTAGGGCGGACACCTATGTTCAGCTTGGCATCGAGTATGCCAAGCAAGGGGACTACAATACTGCTGTTGCCAAGTTGCAGAAGGCCCTAGAAATCGAACCCGACTTCGCGAACGCGCATCATGTCATCGCTATGGTTTATAACCGGATCGGTGACAAGCCGCAGGCGGAACAGTATTTCAAACGTGCGCTGGAACTTGATCCGAAAGATCCGCAAACGCTCAACGACTACGGTTTGTTTTTATGTGCCGGGGGTAAGCATCAGGCAGCGGATGATCTGTTTGCGCGCGCCGTGGCGAACCCCTTATACGCGACGCCCGAGATCGCGCGCGCCAACGCGGGCGTGTGCGCTGCCCGGGCCCAGAACTATCCCCAGGCCGAAAAATACCTGCGCGCTGCGTTGGCGGACAACCCGAGATTACCGACGGCGCTTCTGGAGATGGCGGACATCAGCTTTCGCCTCAATCGCTATCTACCGGCCCGGGGTTACTTACAACGCTATCTGGAGAGCGCGCCGCACACCGCGCGCAGCCTGTGGCTCGGGATCCGCATCGAACGTCAACTTGGCGACCGGGATGCGGCCGCCAGTTACGCGTTAGCCTTAAGATCCAAGTATCCCGATTCCGAAGAAGCTCGCTTGTTCCTAGAAACGGAGGGTCGACGATGACAGGACCACAACCAAACAACGCGCCGGATGATAGCCTGACTACCGGCAAAAAATTGCAACAGGCGCGCGAGGCTTTACAGCTAAGCACTGGGGCGATTGCGCGCCAGCTTCGTCTCAAACTCGACATCATCGAGGCGATCGAGGCTGACCGCTGCGACCGCCTTCCGCCGGTCTATTTGAGAGGGCATATCAAGAACTACGCGCACATCGTGGGACTGGATCCCGCGGGGCTTTTCGATGCCGGCAGCGAGATCGCATCCACTCCCATCGATTTTCAACCCTGTGCTGGTGTTCGGAAATCACTGCCCTTCAGCGGGGCGCAGGATTACCTAAAGTTCGCCACCTATCTCATTGTCGCGACACTGGGTGTGCTCACGGCCGCCTCGTGGCGGACCCAAGACGCCGACACACCTTTACCGCAGGAAAGCGCTGTCTTCACCAACATCCCCGCCGCCGAGCCGCCGCCCGACCTCACGCTACCGGCGGCGCAGGCCAAGGTGACGCCCGAGTTGGCCGTCCCCGCTGAGGCGCCGAGGGTAAGCGTCGAGCCTCTGGCGGCAGCGATCACACCGCCCGAAGCACCGGTTTATCCGGTAATAGTTACGCCGCTGGAAGACATCGCTCGCGCAGCCACGGAAGAGTTGCATAGGCTGGTGTTCGAGCTTTCAGGGGACTCCTGGACTGAAGTCAAGGACGCCGAAGGCGTGAAGCTCTATTCCAAACTTGCAACCGAAGGCCAAACCATACGCCTGGGGGGGCGCGCGCCCTTCAGCGTGGTGCTCGGAAACGCGCCGCGCGTGGCGGTGTTTTATAACGGTAGGCTGCTTGATATAACGCCTTGGTCACGGGGAGGCGTGGCACGGTTTAAGGTGGGCGGCGAAGGCGCCGGCGAGCCCCGGTAAGCGCTCGGGTTTCAACTAACCTGGCGGTTAACACCGCCTGCGCGAAGCGCGGGCGGGCAGGGCCGGTAATGCACCCGGCAACTCAAGCGTGGGCGTTCGATCCAATCCTAAAAATCTTCCCCGGAAAAATCTGTTGACTGAGCAGATGAAAGCCGTGCGGGGCATGAAGGACATCCTGCCCACCGATGCCGCGCGTTGGCGGTATCTGGAGGAAACCGTACGCGCCGTGCTCGCGAGCTACGGCTATGAAGAGATCCGTCTACCGATCGTCGAGCACACTGCGCTCTTCCGGCGCTCGCTCGGTGTGGACACGGACATCGTCGAAAAAGAAATGTATAGCTTCGCGGATCGCAACGGGGATAGCCTCAGCTTGCGGCCCGAGGGGACCGCGAGCTGCGTGCGCGCGGGGCTTGAGCATGGACTCTTTCATAACCAGATCCAGCGTCTCTGGTATGCTGGCCCGATGTTTCGCCACGAGCGTCCGCAAAAAGGGCGCTACCGCCAGTTTCACCAGGTCGGTGCCGAAGCTTACGGAATGCCGGGCCCGGATATCGACGCCGAGATCATCTGCCTCGGCGCGCGCCTCTGGAGGAAGCTCGGGCTCGCGGATATCCGGCTCGAGATCAATACCTTGGGTGATCGCGAGGCGCGGGCGAGCTACCGGCAAGCCCTGTTCGATTACTTTTCCGCGCATGTGGACGAAATCGACGAAGACAGCAAGAACAGACTCCCCGGAAATCCTTTGCGCTTGCTCGACAGCAAGCATCCCGCGATGCAGGATCTCATCGGCCGGGCGCCAAGCTTGTTCGGCTACCTCAATCCCGAATCCGAACGTCATTTCGCCGAGCTCCGCGGTTTGCTCGACGCCGCCGGTATCCAATACAGCGTGAATCCGCGCCTGGTGCGCGGGCTCGATTACTATAACCGCACGGTGTTCGAATGGGTCACGCAACTCCTCGGCGCGCAGGGTACGATTTGCGCCGGAGGACGTTACGATGGCCTGGTGGAACAGTTTGGCGGCCGCCCTACGCCGGCGATCGGATTGGCGCTGGGCGTCGAGCGCACCGTGGCGTTACTCGAACAAGGAGCCGCGCCGGAGGCTACGCGGCCGCACGTCTATCTGATTGCCGTGGGGGAGGAGGCAGCCGCGGCGGCCTTGCGGCTTGCGGAATCCGTGCGGGAAGCCTGGCCCGGGCTGCGGCTGATCGCCAACTGCGGCGGCGGTAGCTTTAAGAGCCAGTTCCGGCGCGCCGACAAGAGCCAGGCCCATGTCGCCCTGATCCTAGGGTCGGAAGAAGTCCGCCAGCGCACCGTCGGGATTAAAACCTTGGAGGAAGAAGGCGAACAAGTGACCGTTGCGCAACGAGATCTGCGCGATTGCTTAGGGGAACTTCTGGCGCGGCGTGGTATCGTAGTCGGGCCGGTAAATTAGGCCTGCTGGCACGATCGCATTATCACCCTAGCCGTGGAGATCGACGTGGACCCCTACGCATCCGAAAACGAACAGATTCAGCTTATCAAAGATTGGTGCAAGAGGAACGGCATGCCGATCATCGGCGGTCTTTGCATCGGTCTGGGAGCAATCTACGGGTGGAGGGCCTGGCAGTCTCAGGTGAACACCCGGGCGAATGAGGCCTCAACGGCGTACGAAAAGTTGTTAACCCACGTTGCCGAGCATCGGTCCGAATCCGCCAGCCGTGCCGCGCATAGGCTCGTCGAGAGCCACCAGGACAGCCAGTACGCGGCGTTCGCCGCGCTCATGCTGGCCCGCTTAGCGGTTGAGGCCGGTGATGCCGCCAAGGCGAGGGACCATCTGCAGTGGGTGTTGGAACACGCCGAGAAGACCGCGTTGGAGAGAATAGCGCGTCTGCGTTTAGCGCGTCTTTATCTTGATGAGGGAAAAGGCGCTCAGGCGGCAAGCGTGTTGGAAGGGCAGGGCGGGGCAGGCGACTCGGTTCTCCATAAGGAGACCGAGGGCGATGTCCTTTTTGCTCAGGGCAAGATTGAAGCGGCCCGCAAGGCCTATCAAGAGGCGCTGGCGGCGGCCGGCGCCGCGGGTTCGGATCCGTCGTTCGTGCAAATGAAGCTCGATGAGATCGGTGAGGCCGAGGCGTCGCGGCCCTAAGCGCTTGTGAAAAAATCGTCAGCGAGCGAAGGCAGGTCGCGTTCCGCCGGAGCGCAGGAACCGGAGTGTATTAAAATACATGAGGATTCCGAGCACCGCCGGAACGCGAGATGCCGAGCGCAGTAGATTTATTCACAAGCTCTAAGCGCTGGCTGATTGCCGGCGTCGTCGCGGTGCAGTTGCATGGGTGCGGGCTCGGGACCTATGTTTCCGACTTCATGGCCGGCGAGGAGAATACCACGCCTCCCGCGCCCTTGACCGAATTCGAGCCGACTACCGAGATCGAGGAACTTTGGTCGGTCGATATCGGAGCAGGGACCGACGAGCACTATCTCAAGCTTGCGCCCGCGGTCGCGGACGAAACGGTTTTCATTGCCGATCACAACGGCGAGGTCTATGCGGTCGATATCGATAGCGGCGATACGCTGTGGGAGCGGGATACCGGCGCGCCCGTATCGGGGGGGGCCGGGATCGCCGAGGAGATGGTCTTGCTCGGGACCCAGGACGGCCAGGTGCTGGCCCTATCGCCGTCGGACGGGGAGCTGCTTTGGACCGCTTCGGTGTCGAGCGAAGTGTTATCTCCTCCGGCCGGGGAGGAAGGTATCGTTGTCGCTCGCACCGTGGACGGCAAGCTCTTCGGCATCGACGCAGCCAACGGGAAGCGGCTGTGGACCTATGATCGGCAAGTGCCGGTCCTGACGCTACGCGGGACCAGCGCCCCGATAGTGGTGGCGGGGCTCTGCATCGCCGGCTTCGACAGCGGCGCGCTGGTCGCCCTCGAGATCGCTACCGGTAAGGCCGCCTGGGAGATACAGATCGCCCAGCCGCGAGGCCGATCCGACCTCGAACGCATGGTCGATGTGGATGCCGATCTGCTGGTTTTCCGCGATACGCTCTACGTGGCCACCTACCGCGGACGAGTGGCCGCGGTATCGATCGAGAGCGGCCGCATCGAGTGGGACCAGGAGCATTCTTCGTATGCCGGTATGGGGGTGGACGCCGATAACGTTTACCTTGCCGATGATGAGAGCATCGTGTGGGCGCTCGATCGCTATTCCGGTAGCTCCGTATGGCGGCAAAAAAAATTGCGAGGCCGCGCGGCGACGGCGCCGGCTAGTGCCGGGGACTATGTCGTGGTCGGCGATTTGGAAGGATATCTGCACTGGATGCAAAGCGACAACGGCAGGCTCGCCGCCAGAGTACAAGTCGACGATGCGGCGATCATCGTGCCCCCGTTGATAGTCAACGCCACTGTCATTGCGTATAGTTCCTCCGGCACCTTGAGCGCCTATCGCGCCGGGTCCGCGAGTAGATGAGACCGGTCATCGCCATCATGGGCCGTCCCAACGTGGGCAAATCCACGTTGTTCAACCGCCTCACGCGCAGCCGCGACGCACTGGTCGCGGATACCCCCGGGCTGACGCGTGATCGCATCTACGGGGCCGCGATCCACCGAGGCCGCGCCTACCTGGCAGTCGATACGGGCGGACTCAGCGACGATCCGCGCGGGCTCGGCGGGCTGGTCACCGAACAATCGTTGCGCGCCGTGCAAGAGGCCGATCTAGTCTTGTTCGTGGTCGATGCCCGGGAAGGATTGACCGGCCGCGACGAGTCGATCGCGATCCGCTTACGATCGCTCGGGCGGCCGATCCAGATCGTGGTCAATAAAGCCGAGGCGATCGAGGATGACAGCGCCATCGCGGAGTTTCATAGCTTGGGGCTCGGGCAGCCGGTTGCGGTATCGAGCGCCCACGGCCAAGGGATGGACACACTGCTCGATCTCGCCTTCGAGGCCTTACCGCGGGCCGAGACGTCCGTCGATGAGGACGGTCCGCATTTGTCAGGGATTAAGATCGCCGTGGTGGGCCGGCCCAACGCGGGTAAATCGACGCTGGTCAACCGCATCCTCGGCGAGGAACGGGTGCTGGTCTACGATCAACCGGGCACGACCCGCGACAGCATCTTCGCCCCTTTCCGGCGCCACCAAAAAGACTATGTACTCATCGACACCGCGGGGATCCGCCGCCGCGCCAGGATCTCCGAAGCGATTGAGCAGTTCAGCGTCATCAAGACGCTGCGGGCTATCGAACGCGCGCATGTCGTCGTTTTGGTCATCGATGCCACGGAGTCGGTCACGGAGCAAGACGCCGCGCTGCTCGGCATGATCGTCGACAGCGGCCGCGGTCTCGTGATCGCGATCAATAAATGGGACGGGCTCGGCCCCGGCCAGCGCGCGCACATTCAAAAGGAAGCCGATCGCCGTTTGCGGTTTCTCGATTATGCGGCGATCCACACTATCTCGGCCCGGCGCGGGAGCGGCGTCGGCAATCTGTTTGCCTCTATCGACGAGGCTTACGCTTCGGCGTTCATCGATGTGCCCCCGGCCACGTTGACGCGCATCGTCGAGCAAGCCGTCGCGCTCAATCCACCGCCTTTAATCCACGGGCGGCGCATCAAGTTGCGCTACGCACACTTGGGCGGTCACAACCCGCCCCGGATCCTTATTCATGGCAATCGCGCCGAGCATGTGCCGTCTTCTTACCGCCGTTATCTGGAGCGTTCGATTCGCACCGCGCTACAGCTTCAAGGCACACCGCTTTGTATCGAGTTTCGCCAAGGCGATAACCCGTTTAAGAGTAGGCACAATCCGCTCACGCGCCGCCAGACGCTCAAGCGCAAACGGCTGCTCCGCCACGTCCGATCGCACCGATCGCATGCATGACGGCCTCACTGAGCGCGCCCGCGCGATCCGGATGGTGATCACCGACTGCGATGGCGTGCTCACCGACAACGGCGTGTATTACGGCGCAGAGGGCGAGATCCTAAAGCGTTTCAGCATCCGCGACGGAATGGGTGTCGAACGCCTGCGAACGCTGGCCGGCATCGTCACCGGGATTGTTACGGGCGAGCAATCGCCCTCCGTAAAGCGCCGCGCCGAAAAGCTGGGTATCGAGGAGTGTCACTTCGGAATCGCGGACAAGGCCGCGGCCCTGCAGTCCATTGCGTGCCGCCGCACGCTGCCGCTCGCGGCAATCGCTTATATCGGCGATGACTTCAACGATCTCGAGGCCATGTCGCTGGCCGGCTTATGCGCCTGCCCGACCGATGCCCTGCCCGAGGTCAGAAACCGCGCGGATTTCATTTGCAACCAAGGGGGCGGTCACGGGGCCTTTCGGGAATTCGCCGAGTTCATTCTCGACGCGCACATCAACTCTTAGAGGTTGTGAATAAATCTACTGCGCATCCCGATCGCTGCGTCGCGTGCTCGCTCGTTCCTCGCCTATCGAGTTGATATGTCTCGTCGCTCGCTCCGCGGCTCCTGGCGCTCGGGGCTGCTCGCGACGATTTATTCACAACCTCTTCGCGGCAGCGTTCTTATCGAAAACGTAAATCCAGTCGCGGCCCGCGCAAACCTCTGCGGTATGTCGAAGATAGGGCCGATAGGATGCGAAAAGCGCCTCCAGGCTGGTCGCGTTGAAGCGGAAGCTCCCATCGTTGAGCCCATCGACGCACGTGCCCCACGAGCAGATGCGCGCCGGCAGTGCATATTTCGATTGACTGAAGCTCTTCACCGACTCCGAAACGATTAAGCGTTCGGCGGCCGCCGCAAACAAGCGCCCGACCACTTCTTCCACTTTCGGATAGAACTGAAACAGGCTCACCTGACAGATCACGATCTGCGATACCGGGAGCGGTTCCGCCATCAAATTGAAGTGCCGGAGGCTCCGGCCCCTGCGGCTACCCGCTTTGATGAAGGCCGTGCTGTCATCAAGGCCGCGATAACTTACCGAGGCCGGTAGATAGCTGCTCAGCGATCCGTCACCGCAGCAGACATCGAGCACCTCCGCGTCCCGCGGGACCCAGCGCGCCACCTCCTCGAAGCGCTCGCGCCGGTGGACGTGGTACACCATGGTCATCAACCCGTGGTAGAGAAGGCTGCTCTTATAGAGGAAGGTCATGGCAGTGCTCGATTGTTGTCGTTTGACCGTCATACTACCGTGCCCAGCGCGCGAGGACAAATTCTCCTAGCGCCAGGTGCAGGAATCGCCGCAATGCGAGACGGTAGCACTGCACTACCCGTTGCGTATTGCCACGGAAATTCCTATCCTTCGATCTAACCGGCAGGCGCGCCGATGCGGGTTCCAGGAGAATGAGTGCGATCCTCGATGACACCGCCGCTTTTGCCGCCGTGTACTTTTTGTCCATTGCCTTAGCGAAGGAAACCTTAATGATCCGTATCGCCCGATCCGTCACGCCCGTCATGCTCTCGCTGTTCGTCATGGCTGCCCATGCCGAGCAGCCACCGGCCGCATCCGTCCAACCCGAAGCGGCGGAAAAAGCTTCACCCTCCTGTATACCTATGAAGGCTAATCCTATGGTCAAGCTCCACACCAATCACGGCCTCATCGTCATTGCGCTCGATGCGGAGAAAGCGCCGATATCCGCTGAAAATTTCCTCGGATACGTCGCCAGCGGCCACTACAACGGTACAATTTTTCACCGCGTCATCAGCAACTTTATGATCCAGGGCGGGGGCTTCACCGAAGACATGTCGCAAAAGCCGGCCAGGGCGCCGATAGAGAACGAGGCCAAGAACGGTCTCAAGAACGACCCATACACCCTCGCCATGGCCCGCACCTCCGATCCGCACTCCGCTTCGTCGCAGTTCTTCATCAATGTCGGGAACAACGGCTTCCTCAACTATCCGGGGCAGGACGGCTGGGGTTACGCAGTCTTCGGCAAGGTGATCGAGGGCCTGGATGTGGTGGATAAGATCAAGACGGTGCCGACCGGCGACAAGGCGGGCCATCAAAACGTGCCGACCGATCCGGTCATCATCGAAAAGGCCGAGTGCGCGTGATCCGGAGCGTTCGATTTGAAGCTCAGAGCTTGCTTGGTCATCTGCGGGATCGATTCTTACCGGAATCCTCGCCCCTCGGGCAAAGGGATTAATACGAATCGTCATTCCCGCCAGGGAGTCATTGCGCGAGGCCGTGGCGGCTCGGCTCGAAGCGGCGCTCGGCCTCTACCGCAAAGACTGAGCGGCTTTCCCGGAACCGCTATCGAGATCTGATAGCAGCCGCAACTAGGTAGTACGTCTTATAAAACGTTCACGCATTCAGGTAGCAGAACCACCGTCATGCCAGCGGAAGCTGGCATCCAGGAAACCGGCGTAAATCCTGGATACCTGCTTTCGCAGGTATGACGATCTATAGCGTTGTGACCAAATTCAACACTGCCAAAATGTAAATGAATTCGAGAAATGCACTACTAGAATCGCGAGTCCCCAACAGACGTGCCGCGCGTGCAAAACACCGTGGGTCGCGCAGATGCTGGATCGTGGAGAACGATTGACGGCGTGGGTTAGCGATCTCCATCTAAGCCCCGATCCGTGGAGCGCATCGAGTTCGTCGATTGGGCTTCTCTAAAAATCCCCTCGCCCCGCGGGAGAGACCACCCGGCCGCGCGGTGGCCGCGAATTGCGCCCCGGAACCTGGAGGTTCCTGGTAGGGCGCGAGGGTGAGGGCATTAAATAATTGATACTTGATTGATACTTGATTTCGATCTCCTCAACTTGCAGGGGAGGGCCGCCATGGGCAATTATGTGTGAAACGAGCAGCACAACGACGATGAACCACACATACCTCTACGGCGGAGCGCCGGCTCAAGTCACATCGGCGGCGGGAGCGAAAGGCGTCATCATCCGCACACTCGACGGTGCGATCACGTTTCGCGTCTATCATGACCGCGACCGCTTTACGGATTACGAGATCCGGCACGATGAGTTGAGCGTCACGATCGACGCGGATGAGCTGGCTGCGTTCTACAGGGTTGGCGGACACGACGTTCTTGACCATGATCTGCAGGTGTTGGGGTTGCGCAAGCATACGGACGATGATCGGTAATGAGAGAATCTGCGCGTGACTGAAGGCTCTACCGTTCAGAGCGCCCCGTCTGCCGACGATGTCATGGCGTGGCCGCCGCGACGATCGCCGTGTTAGCGTGGATCGCAGATCTCTCGCGGTTCGCGGGACCTTGGGCATCAATCCGTAAATGCCTTGAATCTAGGAGGACCGGTGAAGATAATGTCTTCCATGAAATGGAAGCAAGTGATCGAGCGCTGGCGCACGCTGCCGGTGGAGGAGCAGGCCCGCATACGCCGCAACCGCCCGATGAACGTGGCCGAGAGCATGGCCTTCGAGGGGGAACCGGTGGACCTGGCGGCGCTGCAAGCGGAACTCGTATACCTCGACACGCCCCCCGATACGTCGAAACGCGCCTCGGAATCCTGAGCTACGCCGAGTTCGCGCCGCACCTCGCGCGTAACGTTCTCGTTCTGGAACGGCGAGTCGAGAGTGGCGAACTCTCGCAATCCCTACTCGACGATGCACTTCTCCTACAGTTCCAGCGTCTGCTCTGCGGCGATCTCGTCCCGCAGCTTGCCGGCTGGCGGCGGACCAACGTTACCGTCGGTGCGCATGCGGCGCCCGAATTCTTTCGCGTGCCGGCGCTGGTCCGGGAGTACGGACTCGATCTTCAGGCGCGCCTATCGAGCCTACCCAACGTCAACGACGAGGCCTTCTTGGAAACGCTTGCCTTCGCCGAGGGACGCCTGCTTTTCATTCATCCGTTCGCCGATTTCAACGGGCGCGTGACCCGAGTCTGGCTACGAGAGGTCCTTCGTCGACTTGACCTTCCTCCGGTCCGGCTGGTGCCTGCCGTCCAGGCAAGCATCAACGAATATCTTGCGGCCCTTCAGGCCGCGGACCGCAACGATTGGCGCCCGCTGACGAACGTCTGGCGGAGGCGCTTCTGGTATCGCAGCTTCAAATGCTAGCGAGCGCTTTGCGCACAAAAGGAATGCTCCCACTGTCAGTTTCGTTCCCAGTAACGATTCGGCAAACCCCATCTCCGTTAGCTATAAGAGTGGAGTTAGAGTAGAAAAACCTTTTGCGGTGATGGGTGGGTTTCAGATCGGACGGGACCGGCAACCGCGACCGTTTCCTGTTGCCGTCCCACACAACCCGATCGTACATCTCGTCTGGGACGAAAACTTACCGGACGTCCACCAAAAACCGCTAACCACCCTTTGCCGCAAAGTGATCTCTATTGGGCATCCTGCCTCTTTGGTGCAAATGTGGTTCACCGAATCTCCACCACCACCAACGCTCGTCGTTCGAAAAAGCGTAGCTCGTCACCGCTTGCGGGTTCCCGGGCCGGGACGGCTCGACTATTTGGCCAAGAAATGCGGACGCGAATATCACATCGCCAAAGCCGACGATCTTTGGGCGAAGGAACAAACGGCCACTGGCGCACAGAAAAATCAAATCAAGAAGGAACGCCAGACATACCTCTCAGGCATCGTCGAGCGACTGAGACCCGATCCGGGGCGCTACGAGGGTTACGATGTACCCGCGGGTAAATTGGAGAAAGAGGTTCGCGGCAGCATGTTCGATCCGCGCCTTGCGGTACTGACGCTTACCGGTAAGCGATTGTCACTATTGGCAACATTGCGCATTACCGAAGCGTTGCGTGGCGCCATGATGGCAGGCATATCGCAACCGGTACCGGAGTGGTTGTCGGGACACGCTCCTGACGGCAAACCCAGTGATAATCCGCATGTGGCGTTTGTGCCTCTGCCATTCGTGGGGCGGGAGCATGCGGATGGACGTTTGATGGGCGTCGCGTTGGCACTGCCGCGTGCAATCGCCGCGGAGGAGTTTGCCGGTGTGTTGGAACACTGGCTGCGCGACGAACACGGCCTGCCCAGGCGTCATCGCTTATTTGATGGGCGCTGGTTCGAATGCGTCGTGGAGCTGGAGATCCGTGAATCTCCGCCCGTCAACCTGCGTCCCGAAACCTGGACTAGCCGAGCGGCGGCGTGGGCAAGCGTCACGCCCGTGGTGTTGGATCGCCACTTCGATGGCAAGGACAAATGGGAACAAGCAGCGGAAGGCGTCAAGGACGCATGTGAGCGCATTGACCTTCCTCGTCCGGACAAGGTGCTGCTTCATCCCGTATCGATGCTCGAAGGCGTGCCACGTAGCAATCAGTTCCCTTCTTTAGTTCGCAAGAAGAACGGCGGACGCATGCACCACGCACACGCGGTCATCCTGTTCGGCGAAGAGGTTGAGGGGCCCGTGTTAGTAGGTGCCGGACGCTTTCGCGGCTACGGGCTGTGCCGGCCGCTCCTCCAAGGAATCGAGCACGATGCCTGAGCTATCCGCCACTGATTTTCGCGATTATTACATCGCGCTATGGGGTCATGTTCCGTTCCGGTGGCAACAGAAATTGGCTGAACGGGTTCTGACAAACGGGACCGCCCCCTGGCCGGAAGCGATCGCCTTGCCTACCGCATCCGGCAAGACGGCTTGCATCGACATTGCAGTGTTCGCCGTGGCTGCTCAAGCACACCGGTTGGAGAGAGGGAAACCTCTTACCGCTCCGCGCCGAATTTTCTTTGTGGTGGACCGTCGGGTGATCGTAGACGAAGCCTTCGATCGTGCTTCAAAGCTGGCGGACAAACTACGTACAACCGACGTTCCGGTATTGCGCGGAGTGGCCGATCAACTGCGGCAACTGGCGGGGAGCGATGACCCCTTGCTGTGTTACCAGTTGCGCGGCGGAATGTATCGTTCCGATGCCTGGGCACACTCTCCCGTACAGCCGGCAGTCATTTGCTCCACGGTGGACCAGTTGGGCTCACGCCTCCTCTTCCGTGGTTATGGACGATCTTTTAAGGCTTGGCCCATACAGGCGGGGCTCACTGGCAATGACAGCTTGATTCTGTTGGACGAGGCCCATTGCGCGCAACCCTTCCTTGAAACCTTGCGCGCGGTGAACAAGTACCGCCAATGGGGTGATGCGATTCCTAAGACCCCGTTTAATCCAGTGGTGATGAGTGCCACACCGCCGGATGGACTGGACGATATCTTCCTGGATGATTCCGACGAACCCGGCACTGCTGGACATCCGCTTGGTGACCGCCAGCTTGCGCGAAAACCAGTGGAAATCGTATCGCCGGCTGACCACGAACTGGCGGAAGAAATCAAGGAGAAGCTTAAGGCGTTGAAGGAGGCAAAGGGCACAAACGCAAAACGGTGGCTACGACAGAAACTGAATGACCTACGGGCAAATGCGGGTGATAAACTCGCTGACGTGCTGGCGGACAAGGCTTGCGCTCTGATGGATGATCGCGCCCTTGCCGCTGTGGTATTCACAAATCGCGTAGCTGTAGCCCGCCGGACGCACCGACTGTTGGCGGAGAAATACGGCGACGCGGCAGTGTTGCTCACCGGGCGCATGCGCTCCATCGACAAGGATGATGTGATAGAGCAGCGTCTCGCCGTGCTCTCCGCAGATTGTTCGAAGGATCGGCAGCTTGCCGGACCGATGTTCGTGGTGGCCACTCAAACCCTCGAAGTAGGCGCCAATCTTGATTTCGATGTTCTGGTAACCGAGTGCGCCAGTCTCGACGCTTTGCGACAGCGCTTTGGTCGGCTTAATCGCATGGGGCGAAAGATCGAAACGAAGGCCGCCATTGTCGTGCGTGCAGACCAAGCCGCCAAGAGTGACGACGATCCCGTGTATGGCGCGTCGCTCGCCGAGACTTGGAAATGGCTTGTGAAAAAGGGCGGCAAGACCAAGACGTTCGACATGGGTATTGCAGCCTTGGCGAAGAAACTGCCCGGTAGAGACGAATTGATGAAACTAAATGCGCCTTCGCTTCACGCACCAGTGATGCTGCCATCCCATGTGGATTGCTGGGTGCAGACGGCGCCACAGCCGACCCCCACACCAGACGTGGCGGTTTTTCTACACGGTGTCGGTCGGGCGTCGGCTGATGTACAGGTGTGTTGGCGCGCCGATCTGCCACCTGGACAAGAAGATAATTGGCTGGAAACTTTGGTTCTCTGTCCACCGTCTGCTCCGGAATGCCTGCCGGTACCTGTGGCGACGTTTGGGCGATGGTTTGGTGGAGACAGTGCCGTCGATCAGAATGATGCCGATGTAGAAGGCGCAGCAGCACCAGCGGACGAATCTCCTGAAGGGATCGGCAAAAAACTACGCAACGTAGTGCGCTGGCGTGGACGGGACGATTCGGAAGTGATCAATGATCCGAATCAGGTCCATCCGGGTGATGTGGTGGTGATTCCGGCAGAGCACGGCGGATGGGATGTCCTCGGTGACTTAACGGCAGGGTTGGATGGACACCCGGTTATCGATTGGGGCGACCGCGCACATCGCTTGGCGCGCGCGAAGGCTGTACTGCGACTTCGCCCGGAACTCATGACGAGCTTTCCCGAATCACCCGCAACGACACAGTTACATAACCTGATTGGAGAAGCATCGCAGCGTCTCGAAGACGATCCGGATGGGTTGGAGGAAGACTTACGGAAGGCACTGGGGGCGTTGGCGAAGGACACTACTGCTCCAGCGTGGTTAAGAGAAATTGCCAATAACCTTGCTGCTGATCGCAAGCTGACTCGTGGTCTTGTGCCCCACCCCGCGGGTGGGCTGGTGATTCGCGGTAGCCGTCGCCTTACTGCCCGCGCCGGTGAGGCGGACGCCTTCTCAGATGAAGACGATACGACTGCTTCCTCTGGTGGGCGACGCATCGGGCTCGACGCACACTTACTGGGGGGTAGCGCAGTTTGCCCGCCGTTTCGCCGAGGGCTGCGCCTTGTCGGAGCCCATGGTTCAGGTAGTGGAGTTTGCAGCCCGTTCCCATGACTTGGGAAAGGCAGACCCGCGTTTTCAGGCGTGGCTAAAGGGTGGTAACCCATGGGCTCGTGGCGAGTTGATAGCCAAGTCCGAGGAATTGCCACAGGGGCGGAGGGAAAGTGAAAAGGCGCGGGAACGCGCCAATTATCCCAAGGGTGGGAGGCATGAACTCCTTTCCGTCCGCTTGCTGGAAAGCGTTCCCAATTGCCTGCCCGCCGATCCAGACTTACGCGACTTGGTCCTGCATCTTGTCGAGAGTCACCACGGCTACTGCCGCCCCTTCGCACCGGTGGTGTTCGATGACAATCCTGTACACGTGACAAAGGATTTTCTGGGGCACTGCCTCGGCCATTCCACTTCCACCGGTTTGGAGAGGTTGGATTCAGGTGTGGCCGATCGTTTCTGGCGATTGACACGAAGCTACGGAGTGTGGGGTCTTACCTGGCTTGAGGCCATCCTGCGGCTGGCCGACCACCGACGCAGCGAAGCCGAACAGCGGGATGACCTTGATGAAGGCGACGTTTGAATAGCTGGTTGTTGAAAGGACTGGATGGCGGCAATCCGCTTGCTTTCCTTGCCGCACTCGGTACCTTAAGAACTGCTGCCTTGGCTTGGCCAGACTATCGTTGCTGTATGGCGTGGAAGGAAGCCGAAGGCGGATGGCGTCCGGAGCTTTCTGTGGGAACGGAAGAGGAGGTTGATCTTATTGCAGACTTGACAGCCACACTGGCGTGCATGCGGAATCATCAGGCATTCACGTTCGCGGACGATCTCTCCATAACCTTCGATCAGTTCGCGAAGGTGGCAAAGGAAGCTTGTGACAACGCCACAACGGCTGAGCGAAAATTTGTAGATTTCCTGGCGGCCTTCGGATCGGCTGTACCAGGCAAAGACGAAAAGATGTCGAGCACAGCCTTCAAACTGCTGGGAGGCGGCCAGACTAGTTTTCTAGGTAGCATTCGCACGTTCGTCAATGACACCGAGGCGGAACATTTGTCGAAGGCGCTCCTGGAGCCCTGGCGTTACGATGACCCTACGTCAAATGGACACACTATGCGCTGGGACTTCCGGGATGATGTTCGTCGTGCGCTGCGCTGGAATGAACCCAGCGGCGACCCGGCGCGTGATAAGCAGGGAAGCGTATGGGGAGCAAATCGGCTCGCCATCGAAGGATTGCCGCTCGTACCGACCGCACCTTTGTTGACTCAGTTGGAGACGACCGGATTCGTAATTAGAAAAGGTGACGGCGCGTTGTGGACTTGGCCAATTTGGGAGCCAGAAGTGAGTATGGACATTGTGCGGTCATTGCTTGCGTTGCGCGAGTTACGGGAAGAACAGCCTAATCGGCACAAGCTTGCCGCGCTCGGAATCCGGGAAGTTTATCGTTGCCAGAGAATCACTCAGGGCAAATACAAAAACTTCACGCCGGCGGTGCCGGTGTAATTGTTATGTTATCTGAAGGCGACTGATACTCGGGTTCGCGTGTTACCCCAACGTCAGTCTCGGTCGTTCGTCTTCGAGACCAGCGCGCAAGCCTTTTGCCGGTAGGGAGCGAGCAGCAGATCGAACAGGGATCGTCGTCGTTGCTTATGCGTCCGAAGAGCGTTTATGGGCTGGGGGAATGCGATCCCCTCACCCTAACCCTCTCCCGCCAAGGGGAGAGGTATTTCTGGGAACTCTATTACTCCCTCGTGAAGACAAGCTCGAGTTTCTCTTCGAGGCAAGTGGTCGCTAAGCGGTCAATCCCTCCCCTGAAAAGGGCGAGTCGGTCGGGGTAATGTCGATAGCGGAGATCTTCGTTCTGATCCGATTCGCCGGCGGCAAGCTCGGTGTGCCGCTGTCTCAGGTCGAAGCAGTGGAAAGCAAGCTTGAGACCCGCGAGGCGGCCGAAGATTGGCACTATTGGGTTACCATGAGTCATACGTTTTAGGACGCCCATTCGATAAATAATGAATCTTGCGAGTATCGAGGCGATTGTCGGAGCCCTCAACGTAGCGGGAGTCAGGTATCTGGATGCCGGGGGCCTCGCCGTGGGCGCGCACGGGTATCCGCGCTTCACGATGGACTCGACCTGATCGCTGAGCTTGGGGTCGATAACATCGTTGCCGCGTCATGCTCTGGTCGTATTTGGTTACAGGCCGTTGGTGCCGGTAACGGCGGAAGCGTTCTCGGACAAGGCGCGGCGCGAGCTGTGGATCAAGGAGAAGGGCATGCAGGTACTGAATTTTTTCAGCGATCGGCATAAGTCCATGTCGGTCGACGTATTCGTTACCGAACCCTTCGAATTCGACACTGAATACGACAGCGCCCTCAAGGGCGAGCTCGCGCCCGGACTTCCCGTGCGTTTCGTTTCGATCCCGACGCTGATTAGAATGTAGGAAGCAGCAGCCAGACCGCGGGATCTCGCCGACATTCAGCACTTGCGCTGGATCCTGAATGAAGGGAAACAGGATGAGTCAGACCGATGATGATATCGACTGGAGCCTGACGAGCTGGGAAGGCAGCCGGCGTGCACAGTTGCGCCGATGGCTCACGCTCACTTTACGCGAGCGGCTGCAGGCGATAAAGGAGATGGCGGAGCTTGCAGCGCGAATTGCGCGCTCACCGCCACCGAGCGAGCGTAATGCAGCCACAGACACCCCTGCGTCCGTCGCCGGTGGCGGCAGTGGCGTTACCGGAGATAATCGGGGATCGTCTTAGAATTCGTCCGGGCGCTCGTACCCCCGAATCGGCTAAGTCGGGCTAGCCGGATCTCAAAGATGTCCGACTTCCTGGGCCAGGAATGGCGGCTGGCTCTGGGACCCTGCGCCATAGTACGATTTTGGTATGATGCGCCATCATGAAGGCCCGGCAGCTCCTCCGCTATACGGACAGGCGGGAAGATGTGGCCATCGAGATGGTGATCTGGCGATTACCGTTGCTAACGAGAGGCAGGCCGCATGGATTGCAGTACCGGCTATACTGCGGTCGCGGCAGCCGGTGCGCGGTCCTCTGAATGAGATGCTCGCATCGTCCGCTTTGTCGCTGCAAGCTTGCCGTGCCACTCGCACTATGGAACGGAGCCATGGGGTCTAGGCGATACTTGCGAGAGCGTGAACGACTGGCGATATGGGTAGCATCGCATCGTGGGTTACGGCGTAGACGGTACGCTTAAGCCATCCTGCATTCTTGAGTTGAACTGCACCCGGTCGGACATGTGCAGGTTCGGATAGCACGAGCATCCCGGTCTCACGATTGCTCGGAAGCAGGCCTTACGGTAAAGTAAGGAACAATAGTTATTGTAAGGAATGCCATGACTGCCTCGACTCTCACCAGCAAAGGCCAGACCACCGTGCCAAAGGAAGTCCGGGACCACCTGGCTTTGCGGCCCGGGGACCGTATCGAGTTCATCATCGAATCGGATGGGCGGGTGGTGGTCGTCCCGGCGTCGTTCGACGCGGCGGATCTCGCGGGTGCGTTGCCGCGCCCAAAGCGTGTGGTTTCGCTCGATGAGATGAACACCGCGATTCGCAAACGCGGATCCCGGCGGTGAAGGGCCTGGACACGAACGTCTTAATTCGCCACCTGGTTCAGGATGACGCCTCACAGGCGCGGCTGGCGGGCCGTTTCATCGCGAGGGAATGCTCGCGCGAGGACCCTTGTTTCATCAATCGGATCGTTCTGTGCGAAACGGTGTGGGTGCTCGAAAGCGCCTATGGTTATGCACGAGAGGATATTGCTAGCGCGCTTGAACGCATCATCCGCACCCATCAGCTACGAATCGAGAACGTTTCTGCCGTTTGGGCGGCGTTGCGGATGTACCGATCGGGAGGCGCCGATTTCGCCGATTGCCTGCTCGGCGAGACGAACCGTGAGGCCGGGTGCTTGGAAACGGCTACGCTTGACAAGAAAGCGGCAAAGACAGGCGGACTTCGCGTATTAGGCTGAGGAGGGAGGCTTTCATCATCGGCGTGTGGACCGGCCGGGCGGCGATCTGCCGAAACCGGAGGATACCGATCCGGAGACGTGCATCCATGCGCGCTCGATCACCCTTTCGTCGAACCGTCTCGGCTTCATCGCCAAGCTCGATCTCATCGAGGGCGACGGCAAGAATGACCCGAACGACTCATGACATCGACTGGGACCTGACGACCTGGGAAGCCAGCCAGCATGCACAGGTGCGCCGATGGCTCGCGCTCACGGTTCGACTCTAGTCCCATAGGCCGGGGTATGAGTAGAACGACTCCTGCCAAATCTGAGAGCTTGTGAAAAAATCTGCTGTGCTCGGGATCTCGCGTTCCGGCGGTACTCGGAATCCTCATGTATTTCAATATACACTCCGGTTGTTCGTCTCATCCTTGAGACTCACCCCTTCGGGGCTTGTGCTCCGTTTCGCTCCGTGCGAAACGGTCCTGCGCTCCGGCGGAACGCGACCTCCCTTCGCTCGCGACGATTTTTTCACAACCTCTGAGTCGATCGTTGACGTTACCGACCCGGAAGTTGCTGACGGTATGAGGCATTAAACGTGCTTCGGGCTTCGTATGAACGAAGCCCAGCAAACCGAACTGCCACTCCCCTTTCCCGAGATCTCCGGCGACCAGCCGCTGTTGCCGGCGCGGATGGTCAACGAGTACCAGTATTGCCCGCGCCTCGCCTATCTGGAGTGGGTGCAGGGCGAGTGGGCGGAGAGCGGCGATACCGTCGAAGGACGTTACCAGCACCGGCGGGTCGATAAGCCGGCCGGCACCCTGCCCGATCCGGTGGACGTCGATGCCAGCGAGCGCTTCCATGTGCGATCGATCACGTTGTCCTCGACCCGCCTCGGGCTCATCGCGAAGCTCGATCTCGTCGAGGGCGAAGGGGATGCGGTCACTCCGGTGGACTACAAGCGCGGCAAGCGGCCGCATGTCGCGAAGGGCGCCTACGATGCGGAACGCGTGCAGCTCTGCGTGCAGGGGATGATCCTGGAGGAGCACGGCTATAAATGCGAGGAAGGGATCCTCTATTTCGCGGCTTCGCGCGAGCGCGAGCGCGTCGAGTTCGACGAGGAGTTGCGCGCCCTGACGCTCGCGGCCGTCAACGGTCTGCGGCTCGTCGCGGCGGGCGGCCAGATGCCGCCGCCCTTGCAGGATAGTCCCAAATGCCCGCGCTGCTCGCTCGTCGGGATCTGTCTCCCCGACGAGGTCAATTTTCTCAAGCGTGGCGGGCCGAGCCCGCGTCCCCTCGGCGTCGCTCACGACACTGCCTTGCCGCTGTACGTGCAGGCGCGCGGGGGCTCGGTCCGCAAGCGCGGAGAGACCCTGGAGGTGTTCGTGGAGGACAACCTCGTCACCACGGCCAGGCTCATCGATGTCTCGCAGGTCGTGTTGATGGGAAACATCTATTTGACCACACCCATCCTGCACGAGCTTATGAGCCGGGAGATCCCGGTCACCTGGCATTCTTACGGCGGCTGGTTCCTCGGGCATACGCAGGGGACCGGCCACAAGAACGTCGAGCTGCGCACCGCCCAGTATCGGGCGAGCTTCGACGAGCGGGTTTGTCTCGCGCTGGCCGAGGGTTTTGTGCGTGCCAAGATCCAAAACTGCCGCACCTTGATGCGGCGCAACTGGCGTGAAGAAACACCGCCGGATAACCTCGTGGCCGAGCTCAAGCACGACGCGAATCAAGGTGGCCGGGCACAAGACCTCGGCAGCCTGCTCGGGTTCGAGGGCGCGGCGGCGGCGCGCTACTTCGGCGCCTTCGCAAACCTCATCAAACGCGATCCCGATACGGCAAGCTTCGCCTTTGATTTCACGACGCGAAACCGCCGCCCGCCGCTCGATCCCGTCAATGCGCTCTTGTCCTATGCCTATGCCCTGCTGGTGCGCACCTGGACTGTCACACTCACCGCCGTCGGTTTCGACCCTTACCGGGGTTTCTTTCACCAGCCGCGCTACGGCCGGCCTGCCCTGGCGCTCGACATGATGGAGCCGTTCCGGCCACTCGTGGCGGATTCGGCGGTCATCCAAGCCATCAACAACGGCGAGGTCAAACCTACCGATTTCATATCCGCCGCGGGGGCGGTAAATCTAACGAACGACGGGCGCAAGCGTTTCATCGCCGCCTTCGAGCGGCGGATAGACCACGAGATCACGCACCCAGTCTTCGGATACCGCCTGAGCTACCGGAGACTTTTCGAGGTCCAGGCAAGGCTTCTCGGCCGCTTCCTGCTCGGTGACATCACCGAGTACCCGAATTTCACGACGCGCTGAGGGACCATGGACGAGCACTTGTTCATCGTGACCTACGATATCTCGGACCCCAAGCGCTGGCGGGCCATCTTCTCCCTCATGAACGGCTACGGAGAATGGCTACAGCTCTCCGTCTTCCAATGCCGCCTCACTCGGCGACGGCATGCAGAGCTGGTTGCTACCCTTGACGAGATCATCCATCATGAACAGGATCACGTACTGATGCTCGATCTCGGGTCCGCCGACACGGTGGTGCCGAGGGTCGTGAGCCTGGGCAAGCAGTTCAAGGCCCTCGAACGCGCGCCTATCATCGTGTAGCATGGCTGCTTCGCGGTTGCGAGCGCTTCTGTGATGGCAGAAACCCTAGTGACCGCTCGCACACGGCGCCTCCTTAACAATCAGGAAACTACTGTCGTAAGGTGACGTAATGCCGGACCTTTGGCCAGCCCGTGAACCTTTGACCGGACGACCGCTCGCAGAACGTCCTACCAAGCGGCCTGCCCATGCCGGTTCGCAGAAGGTCTATATTTTCCGCGGTGATTCGCCGCGGCCTCATTGAAAATCGATATTCTGCACGTTCAGCGCGTTCAGCCTTTCATATTTTCCGCGGTGATTCGCCGCGGCCTCATTGAAAAGGATTCCCTCGGCTTGCTACAGCGGGGGCGCTACGATATTTTCCGCGGTGATTCGCCGCGGCCTCATTGAAGCACGATTGTCGCGGCACTCATGACTATTGTCGGGGCATATTTTCCGCGGTGATTCGCCGCGGCCTCATTGAAAACTCGACCTCAGCCTTTGATATGCATCGAAAGGGTATATTTTCCGCGGTGATTCGCCGCGGCCTCATTGAAGCTGGCCGACCGAGACGCCCTTGAAGTGGCGCATGATATTTTCCGCGGTGATTCGCCGCGGCCTCATTGAAGCGGCCCGCCCAAGACCCTCGAGTCGATGACCGAGGCTATTTTCCGCGGTGATTCGCCGCGGCCTCATTGAAGCTCAACCGATTCTGGCATCGTGCGGCCCATGGCCACATTTTCCGCGGTGATTCGCCGCGGCCTCATTGAAGCGAAATAAGCTGGGCGCTAGGCGAGGCTCTTGGTTTCGTGACGACCAAAGGCCGATGTATAATCGCGCAGGCCGGGGATTTCCCGGATTAGGAAGCGAAAATCAAGGACGCTCAAGGAGCAGCCGACTTCGCCACCAAGGCCGATCTCCGCGAATCGGAACATCGGCTCCGGGCGGAGCTGGCGAGCCTGAAAGGCGACTTCATCAAATGGGTCGCCGGGATGCTACTGCTTCAAGCCGGTCTCGTCGCCGCACTGGTGAAGCTGCTACGAGCGCCGAGGTTCCCCCGCGAGAAACAAACATGCGCACGAACCTCTGTGAGCTCGTGTTCCGGGCTATCCGCGCTCACTGGTTTGCCGCAGCAAGGCAAGCGAACGGCCTTGGAGCGGATAGCTCATCCCGGAAGCGTATCGTCTCTCGACCGCCGTTTCTGCTTCGAAAGCGGTGTCCAGCACGACCTCCCAAACGCCGTCTTGAAACGACGGCAGCACGAACGTGATGGTCTCGTGATGCGCGTTCAGCAAGACCAGGAAATCATCATCGGCAAGGGGCTGACCGCGTTCGTCGATCTCGGTAGGCCCGTGTCCGGCGAGGTACATACCTATGCAGCGTGCGAACGGTTGGCGCCACTCCTCGTCGCTGATCTCGCTGCCCTGTGGATGCAACCAGAGGAGATCCTTGACCCAGTTGTCACCGATCTGGCGTCCCTGGAAAAAGTTGCGTTTCCGGAATAGAGGATGCTCCCGGCGCAAGCGGATCAGACGCTCGACCCAGGCGCGCAGCTCCAAGTCGGTGGCCGCGAGGTTCCAATTCATCCAGCTTGTGGCATTGTCCTGGCAATAGGCGTTGTTGTTGCCGCCTTGGCTGCGGCCCATCTCATCGCCCGCGAGCAACATCGGCACTCCTTGCGAGAGCAGCAGGGTGGCTAGAAGATTCCGTTTTTGCCGGGCGCGCAGGCTCAGGATCGCGGGATCCTCGGTGGATCCCTCGGCGCCGCAGTTCCAGCTACGGTTATGCGTCTCGCCATCGCGATTATCCTCGCGATTGGCTTCATTGTGCTTGCCGTCATGGCTCACCAGATCCTGCAAGGTGAATCCGTCATGAGAGGTAATGTAGTTGATGCTCGCGTAAGGCCCCCGGTGCCTGTAGAGATCGCTCGAGCCCGTAAGCCGGGAGGCCACTTCGCCAATCACCCCCCCGCTTCCTTTCCAATACTCGCGTACTGCATCGCGGTAACGGCCGTTCCATTCGCTCCAACCGGCCGGAAAATTGCCGGTTTGGTGGCCGCCGGGGCCGAGATCCCAGGGCTCCGCGATGAGCTTGACCTGGGACAGTACGGGGTCCTGCGAGATGAGGTCGAAAAAGGCCGCATGCGGGTTCACCGCGTCTGATTCGCGGGCGAGCGCTGCGGCGAGATCGAAGCGGACACCATCGACATGCATGTCCAGCACCCAGTAGCGCAGGCTGTCCATGATGAGTTGAAGCACCCTGGGGTGCCTCGTGTCGAGCATGTTTCCGCAACCCGTATAGTCAACGTAATAGCGCGGATTATCCTGCTTTAAACGGTAATAAGCGGCGTTGTCGATTCCCCGGAAACTAAAGCTGGGTCCCAGGTGATCGCCTTCGCCGGTATGGTTATAGACGACATCCAAGATGACCTCGATGCCGGCCGCATGCAAGGTCTTGACGAGGGTTTTGAATTCGTTCACCTGTCCAGTGGCCAGATAGCGTGACTCGGGGGCGAAGTAGCCGATGGAGTTATATCCCCAGTAGTTACATAAACCGTGTTCCACGAGACGGCGATCATCGACGAAGCTGTGCACGGGCAAGAGCTCCACCGCGGTGATGCCGAGCCGCGCTAAATACTCGACAACCGGCGCCGAAGCGAGACCGGCATAGGTCCCTCGCAGTGGGAGCGGGACCTCGGGATGCTGGCAGGTAAAACCCTTGACGTGCAACTCGTAGAGGATGGTTTCATGCCACGGGACGCGCGGGGGTTGATCGTCGCCCCAGGGGAAGTCCGGATCGATCACCGCGCACTTGGGTATCGCGCGGGCATTATCGCGGCTATCGAGCGAGAGGTCCGCGTCCGGGCTAGCGGCGTTGAAGCCGAAATGCGCGTCCGTCCATCGCCACTGGCCCACGATGGCCTTGGCGTAGGGGTCGAGCAGCAGCTTGTGGGAGTTGAAGCGGTGCCCGCGGTTGGGATCATAGGGACCGTGGACACGGTAACCGTAGAGGAGCCCCGGGCGCGCGTCCGGCAGATAGGCATGCCAGATGTGATCGGTCTGCTCCAGGACGTTGATCCGCGCCACCTCGTGCATACCTTTAGGATCGAAAACACAAAGCTCGACCTTCTCGGCATGCTCGGAGAAGAGCGCGAAATTCACTCCTCGTCCATCCCATGTGGCGCCTAAGGGGTAAGGCCGGCCAGACCAGACCGATTGCATATCCCGTTTCAATGATCCACGAAATGGCAGGTCGTGTTGAATGCGTAACCGGATGCCTTTTAATCCCCCAACGGCCCGTCCCAGTCCGGACGCAGAGGCATCCCGCTGGTTCCGTGACCGACCTCGGTCTTGACCGCCAGGATCTGGTTTACGCGGATCCAGTCGCCCGCGAAACGCGAGGCTGACCCCGCCAAGTAGAGCCTCCAAACTCGCGCGCGGCCGGTCGACGAAGCGGTGACGGCTGCGTCCCACCGGGCTTCGAGATTATGGCACCAGTGTTTCAGTGTGAGCACATAATGCTCGCGTAAATTTTCAAGATGCCGGGCCTCGAATCCTGCCTGTTGCATCGAGGACAGGATCCTTCCGACCTCGATCAGCTCGCCGTCGGGGAACACGTACCGGTTTGCAAAGCCGGACCGCGCCAAGGCCTCGGTCTGGAACGGCCTGCGGTTGATCGCGTGGTTGAGGAAGCGGCCGCCCGTGCGCAGTAACGCAAACATCTTGCTGAAATATTCGCTCATGCGGTCAACCCCAACATGCTCGAACATTCCGACCGAGCTGACAGCATCGAAGGGTCCATCGTCAACATCCCGGTAATCCTGGGATCGGATCTCCACCCGATCGGCCACGCCCTCTCGCCGCACCCAGTCCCGGGCATAGTGCACTTGTCGATCCGAGACCGTGATGGCGACCACTCTGGCCCGATAATGTTTCGCGGCGTGTAGGGCGAGGGCGCCCCACCCGCACCCGATGTCCAAGAGCCGGTCGCCCGGACCCAGGCCCAACTTGCGGCAAATGAGATCATGCTTTTTCGCCTGCGCTTGGTCGAGGGGATCCGAATCGGACTCGAACACGGCACAGGAATAGGTCATCGAAGGTCCGAGGATGATACGGTAGAAGTCGTTTGACACGTCGTAATGATGGGCGATCGCGGCCGCGTCGCTGGCGCGCGAATGGCGGTCCCGCCGTGGCTTTGCCTCCTCCACGGGCGGTGCGACGGGCCGGAGGTTATGCAGCCCGATCAATTTCAACGCCATCCACCATTGCCGCGGAGAGAGCTTTATGTTCGGCAGGCGTTTGTGCAACTCGACGAACGCATGGATGTCGCCTTCTATCTCGACATCCCCCGCGACATAGGCGCGCGCGAATCCGATTTCCCCGGGAGAGGTCGCGATCCGGCGCAGGGCGTCCTTAGAACGGATGACGAGAATTGCCGGCGCGTTGACCGGCCCCATCACCGTTCCGTCATAGGCCCGGACGCCGATCGGAAGGTCTGGACCGAATAGATCATCAATGAATTCCTGAATCTTCATAACACACGTCAAGGTAGAAGAATTTCAACGCCATTTTCGCATTGCCTTACACCTCTGAAAACCCTAGCAACGCCCAATCGAATAGTATTCATGGAAACTCGAACTGATTCCGCTAGGAGGCCCATCGGACCCGATGTAAAATAGACTCGCCCAGCGATTGGCGTTGCACCATGTCTACCCCCGCCGAACACCGCGCCACCTACGACGACCTGTGCCGTGTGCCGGCGCATCTTGTCGCGCAGATCATCCACGGGCAGCTCATCACCCAACCGCGACCGGCGCCCAAGCACGCACGCGCCTCATCGATCATGGGCGGCAAGTTGGTTCCGAGCTACGACGAGGGCAGCAACGGCCCCGGAGGTTGGTGGATCCTGGACGAGCCGGAGTTGCACCTGGGATCGCACATCCTGGTCCCCGATCTCGCCGCCTGGCAGCGGGAGCGAATGCCCGCCTTGCCGGAGAAGGCTTACTTCGATCTGGCGCCGGACTGGGTGTGCGAGGTGCTTTCGCCGGCCACGGCGCAGATGGACCGGGTGGACAAGCTGCCCCTCTATGCCGCGCAGGCGGTGGGGCATGCCTGGCTCGTGGACCCCGACGCGCAGACCCTCGAGGTTTACGCTCTGCACGAACGCCGTTGGCGGCTCGAGTGCGCCTTCAAGGCTGCGGAAGAGGTCTCGGCGCCACCCTTCGAGGCGCTCCGTTTCAGCCTAGCGGCGTTGTGGCCTTGACTCTGCCTAGAGGGACAGTAAAGAACACTCCATATTCGTTGTCGACCGGATGCGGCAATTCGTCTCATTCCCGAAACGCCGAAAGTTCGATACGGTAGTGCCGGAAGGTCTAGCGGTGGTAGGGTGCGGATAACTCATGAACCGCATCGACCAGGACCCGGACGTGGTCCGGCGCGACCTCCGGCTCGATCCCGTGTCCCAGGTTGAAGACATGGCCCGCGCCTTGGCCGTAGCTCGCGAGAATCGCGGACGCCTCCGTGCGTATCCGCTCGGGCGCGGCGAAGAGCACCGCGGGGTCCAGATTGCCTTGAAGGGCGACCCGCCGACCGATGCGCCGTCTCGCCTCGCCGATGTCGATGTTCCAATCGAGGCCGACGGCATCACAATCGCTCTCGGCCATCGTCTCCAACCAGCCGCCTGATCCCTTGGTAAATACGATGACCGGGATCCGCTGCCCCTCGTGCTCCCGGCGCAGTGCGGCCAGCACCTGCCGCAGGTAACGCAACGAGAACTCCTGGAAAGCCGCCGCCGTGAGCATGCCGCCCCAGGTGTCGAAGATCATGAGCGCCTGGGCGCCGGCGGCCGTTTGCGCATTGAGATAGTCGGCCACCGCCCGCGCCAGCGTATCGAGCAGCCGGTGGGCGCTCCACGGTCTATCGTAGATCAGGCCTTTAGTATGCCGGAAGATTTTGCTGCTCCCGCCTTCGACCATGTACGTTGCGAGCGTCCACGGACTCCCGGCGAAGCCGATGAGCGGTAGCTTGCCGTCGAGCTCCTTGCGGATGAGCCGGATGGCCTCCATCACGTAGCGCAGATCTTGCTCGGGATCGGGTACCGCCAGGGCCTTGATGTCTCCTTCGGTACGCACGGGGCGCGCGAAGCGCGGGCCGATCCCTTCTTGCACCGTGAGGCCGAGGCCCATCGCATGCGGAATCGTGAGGATGTCAGAGAACAAAATGGCGGCGTCCAGCGGAAAGCGCGCAAGCGGTTGCAGCGTCACTTCGCACGCTAGCTCCGGTGTCGTGCACAAGGTCATGAAGTCCCCGGCCCGCTCGCGGATTTCACGGTATTCCGGAAGGTAGCGCCCGGCCTGGCGCATGATCCAGATCGGTGTGACATCCACCGGTTGGCGCAAAAGCGCGCGCAGCACGCGATCGTTCTTCAGTGACGGCATCGAACTTACTAAGCGGGTTCGGTTGTGTGAACCGCGCCTATTCCTACTGCGTCACAAGTCGATCAAGGGGTGCCATGCGAGGCGGAATCGGGCGAGAAAGCGGAGTTTACACGGCAGTAAATGAGCATTTCGAGCCAGATTCCAACGAAGCAGAGCGCCCTTCAGCGGCTTGTGACACAGTAGGACTATGGCGTTGGGATTATGAAACCGGTGCCGGCAGGTCCGAACTCCCCATCAAGAAGCTATCGATCCCGCGCGCCGCCGATCGGCCTTCCGCGACGGCCCAGACGATGAGCGACTGGCCACGCTGCATGTCGCCCGCGGTGAACACGCCGGGCGCACTGGTCATCCAGTTCTTGTCGCGCCGGACATTGCCCCGCTCGGTGAGCTGCATCCCGAGTTGCTCCAGCATCCCGGGTTTCTCGGGGCCGGTGAAACCCATCGCCAGCAGCACCAGATCACAGGGCAGATCAAAGCCCGATCCAGCGATCTCTTTGAAGCTTGGCCGGCCATTGACGTGTTCGATTTCGACTTGAACAAGTTCCAGCGCCTTGACGTGGTTTCGCCCGTCGCCCCTAAAGCGCTTGGTCGATACCGAATAGACCCGTTCGCCGCCTTCTTCGTGCGCGGCCGACACCCGGTAAACATTCGGCCACAGCGGCCAGGGATTGTCCGCGGCGCGCTCTGCCGGGGGTCTGGACAGGATCTCGAGTTGGTGCACCGAGGCCGCGCCTTGGCGGTGGACTGTTCCAAGGCAGTCGGCGCCGGTGTCGCCGCCGCCGATGATTACGACGTGCTTAGCGTACGCGGTGATAAACTCGGCATCGGCTATGACATCCCCTTCGCAGCGGCGGTTTTGTTGAGTGAGATACTCCATCGCGAAATGAATTCCTTTAAGACCGCGCCCGGGGACCGGCAGATCACGAGGGGCGCACGCACCGCCCGCGAGCAGGATCGCATCGAACTCCCGGCGCAGCTCCTCGGCCGAGACATTGTGCCCCACATGTGCGTTCACCCGAAACTGTACGCCTTCCCGATCGAGCTGCCGCAAGCGCCGGTCGAGAACGCGCTTCTCCATCTTGAATTCCGGGATGCCGTAGCGTAGTAGGCCTCCGATCCGATCGGCGCGCTCGAATACCGTGACCGCATGTCCGGTGCGGCGCAACTGTTGGGCGGCCGCCAGCCCGGCGGGACCCGAGCCGACGACCGCGACCCTTTTACCGGATTCGAGCGGGGGAGGGGCGGGCCCGACCCAACCCTCGGCAAACGCCCGATCGATAATCGTGAGCTCGACCGCCTTGATCGTCACCGGATCGTCATTGATACCGAGCACGCACGCGCCTTCGCAAGGGGCGGGGCACAGGGTCCCGGTGAACTCGGGAAAGTTATTGGTCGCATGCAAGCGGTCTATGGCCTCGCGCCAGAGATTTCGATAGACGAGATCGTTCCAATCCGGGATCAGGTTGCCCAATGGGCAACCCTGGTGGCAGAACGGGATCCCGCAATCCATGCAGCGCGCTGCTTGCTGCTTGAGCACTTCCTGGGGCCAAGGCGACATGACCTGACCCCAATCATGGACGCGCTTCTGGATGGGGCGGTACGGTTGCTTCTGGCGCTTGTATTCTACGAATCCGGTCACCTTACCCATGAGCGGCTTCCATGACTGCCTGTTCTTCCGGGACACCGGTGGCCTGGGCTTTAACGATGGCCGCCAGCACGCGTTTGTAGTCTTTAGGCATGATCTTCACGAATTTTCTCTGCATGGACGTCCAGTTAGCCAGGGTTTTCCGCGCGACGCTGCTCTGGGTATAGCGGGCATGGCGGTGGAGCATGTCCTTGATGCAGTCAATCTCCGCGGGATCGGTTAAGGGTTCGAGATCGACCATGCCGAGGTTGCAGCGGCGTTCGAAGCCGCCGTCGAGATTCAGCACGTAGGCGGTGCCGCCCGACATCCCGGCCGCGAAGTTGCGCCCGGTGTGTCCCAGCACTACGACGCGGCCCCCGGTCATGTACTCGCAGCCGTGGTCTCCGACACCCTCGACCACGGCAAGCGCGCCGCTGTTGCGTACCGCGAAGCGCTCGCCTGCGATGCCGCGTATATAGACTTCGCCGCCGGTGGCCCCGTAGAGCACCACGTTACCGACGATGATATTATCCTCGGCGACCAAGGTGGAATGCCGCGGCGGATGGAGAATGATTTTGCCTCCCGACAGACCCTTGCCGAGGTAGTCGTTGGCGTCGCCTTCGAGCGTCATGGTCACGCCGCGCGGCAGAAAGGCCCCGAAGCTTTGGCCCGCCGAACCCGTGAAGTGGATGCGTATAGTGTTGTCGGGCAGACCTTCCGCGCCGTAGCGGCGCGTGATCTCGTAGCCGAGGAGGGTGCCTACGGTGCGGTTGATGTTGCGGATCGGCAGAATGATGTTGAGCGGTTTTTGCTCCTCCAGCGCCGCCCGGCAAAGCGGGATGAGTGTTGTTATATCCAGGGATTTATCGAGCCCGTGATCTTGCTCCCGGATCCTGCGAATCGCGACCTCCGGACCCATCTTCGGCTGGTGCAGGATCTGCGAGAAATCCAAGCCCTTCGCCTTCCAGTGCGCGATGGCCTTCTTTATATCCAGCTTGTCCACCCGTCCGATCATCTCGTCCACGGTACGGAAGCCGAGCCGTGACATGGTCTCGCGGATCTCCTGCGCGATGAAACGGAAGAAGTTTTCAACGAATTCGGGCCGAGCGTTAAATTTCTTGCGAAGCTCCGGATCCTGGGTCGCTATGCCGACCGGACAGGTGTTGAGATGGCAGACGCGCATCATGATGCAACCCGCGACCACGAGCGGCGCGGTCGAGAAACCGTATTCCTCGGCGCCGAGGAGCGCGGCGATCACCACATCGCGCCCGGTCTTGAGCTGGCCGTCGGTCTGCACCACGATGCGATCGCGGAGCTTGTTCATGACCAATACCTGCTGGGTTTCCGCGAGACCGAGCTCCCAAGGCACTCCGGCATGCTTGAGCGAGGTTACGGGCGAGGCCCCGGTGCCTCCGTCGTAGCCCGATATCAGTACCACATCGGCGTGCGCCTTGGCGACGCCGGCCGCGATGGTTCCCACGCCAACCTCCGCCACGAGCTTGACGTGGATGCGCGCTTGCGGATTCGAGTTCTTGAGGTCGTAGATAAGCTGGGCGAGGTCCTCGATCGAGTAGATATCGTGATGCGGGGGCGGTGAAATCAAACCGACCCCGGGTGTCGAAAAGCGCACCTTGGCGATCCACGGATAGACCTTGTGGCCGGGCAACTGTCCGCCCTCGCCGGGCTTGGCGCCTTGGGCCATTTTGATCTGGATGTCATCGGCATTGACGAGATACTCGCTGGTGACGCCGAAACGGCCCGAGGCCACCTGTTTGACGGCGCTGCGCCGCAAGTCTCCGTTCGCATCGGGTTTGAAGCGCGCGGGATCTTCGCCGCCCTCGCCGGTGTTGGATTTGGCGCCCATACGGTTCATGGCGATCGCGAGCGTCTCGTGCGCTTCTTGGCTGATCGAGCCATAGGACATCGCGCCGGTCGCGAAGCGCTTGAGGATCGATTCCGCCGGCTCCACTTCTTCCAGCGGGATCGGATTTTCCGCAAGCTTGAATTCGAACAAGCCGCGCAGCGTCGCCAGGTTCTCGTTCTGTTCGTCAACTAAGCGCGTGTACTCTTTGAAGACTTCGTATTGTCCGGTACGCGTCGCATGCTGAAGCTTGAAAACCGTCTCGGGATTGAAGAGATGGTATTCGCCATCGCGCCGCCACTGATACTCGCCGCCCCAGTCGAGATCGGGTTTCCCGGCCGGCCGCTCCGTGAACGCGCGGTGGTGGCGCAACGCGATCTCCTCGGCTATCACCTCGATCCCAATTCCGCCGATGCGCGAAGCGGTCCGGGTAAAGTAGGTATCGACTAATTCCCGCTCTAAACCCACGGCCTCGAAGATCTGGGCGCCACGATAGGATTGGATGGTAGAGATCCCCACCTTGGAGATGACCTTGAGCACGCCCTTGTTCAATGCCTTGATGTAGTTTTTCACCGCCCGGGTGCGATCGACGCCTTCCAGCAGTCCCTGATGAATCATGTCGTCGAGCGTCTCGAACGCCAAGTAGGGATTGATGGCGCCGGCTCCGTAGCCGATGAGCACGGCGGCATGATGAACCTCGCGCGGCTCGCCGGTTTCCACGACCAGGCCCGCCTTGACGCGCGTTCCTTCGCGAACCAGATGGTGATGCACGCCGGCGGTCGCGAGCAACGCCGGTATCGGCGCGAAATGCTCGTTGACGCCGCGATCGGAGAGAATGATGTAGGTCGATCCCTCGGCAATGGCTTGGCTCGCGCGCACGCAGATCTCCTGCATGGCCCGTGCGAGCCCGCTGCCGCCCTCGGCGGCCGGGAACAAGATCGGAATGGTCACCGAGCGAAATCCAGGCAGATCAAGATGGCGGATCTTGGCGAGCTCGCCGTTGTCGAGGATCGGCGTTTTGAGCCTTAATAACCGGCAGCTCTCGGGTCCGGGGGCGAGCAGGTTGCCTTCGGGGCCGATGGGGGTCTCGGTCTGGGTAACCAACTCTTCGCGAATACCATCGAGCGGCGGGTTCGTCACCTGCGCGAAGAGCTGCTTAAAGTAATCGTAGAGCAATCTCGGACGGTTCGATAGCACGGCCAGCGCAGCGTCGGTGCCCATGGATCCGATCGCTTCTTCGCCCGTCGTCGCCATGGGCGCCATGATGAGCCGCAGATCCTCGTGCGTATACCCAAAAGCTTGCTGCCGCCTGAGCACCATTGCGTGATCGGGTTCGTGCACTTCGGGCGGCTCAGGCAACTGTTCGAGCGGCACGATGCTCTGGGAGAGCCATGCGCGGTAGGGGTGGGCGCTCGCAAAGGCGTGCTTGAGCTCCGCGTCATCGATGATGCGCCCTTCGCGGATATCGACGAGGAAGATACGTCCGGGGTGCAGGCGTTCCTTAATCAAAACGTTTTCCGGTGGAATATCCAGTACACCCACTTCGGAGGCCATGACCACCAAACCGTCCTTGGTGACGTAGTAACGCGATGGGCGCAAGCCGTTCCGATCGAGCACCGCGCCGATCACGGTTCCGTCCGTGAACGCGATGGAAGCGGGCCCGTCCCAGGGCTCCATCAGACAGCCGTGGTAATCGTAGAACGCCTTGCGTTCATCGTTCATCGACTCATGTCCGCTCCAGGCCTCCGGGATCATCATCAGTACCGCATGCGCGAGCGGGCGGCCGCTCATATGCAAGAACTCCAGCACGTTATCGAAGCACGCCGAATCGCTGCCATCCTCGTCGATGATCGGGAACAGCTTTTCGAGGTCCTCGCCGAAGAGGGGCGAAGCGCAAAGCGCCTCCCGGGCACGCATCCAATTGATATTGCCCCGCAAGGTGTTGATCTCACCGTTGTGGGAAATGTAGCGGAACGGTTGCGCGAGCGGCCAGGAGGGAAAGGTATTCGTCGAAAATCGCTGGTGCACTAAGGCCAGCGCGGATTCGACGGCCGGATCGACGATATCGGGAAACACCGCTTCGATTTGATTCCCGGTCAGCATCCCCTTGTAAATGAGCGTGCGGCACGACAGGCTTGGAATATAGAACATGCCGCGCTCGGACAGATCGGAGCCCCGGATCGCGTGCTCGATGCGTTTGCGGATCACGTATAAGCGGCGTTCGAAGGCGGCCTCATCGCTGAGTTCCGCCGATCGGCCGATGAACACTTGCTTGAAGCTCGGTTCTACGGCTTGCGCCGAGGCGCCGATGAGCGTGTCGTCGGCGGGGATCGCCCGCCAGCCGAGCACGCGCTGCCCTTCCTCGCTTATGATGGTCTCGAAGCGATCGCGGCACACCCGCGCTTGAGCCGGGTCCCGCGGCAGAAAGACCAAACCGGCGCCGTACTGGCCGAGGGCCGGCAGGTTTATCCCGAGCTTGACGCATTCGCGGGCGAGAAATCCGTGTGGCATTTGCAGCAGGATGCCGCAGCCGTCGCCAGTATTGACTTCACACCCGCAAGCGCCGCGATGCATGAGATTTTTTAGGATCGTCAATGCTTGCGTAACGATGGTATGGGATTGTCTTCCCTGTATGTCGACCACGAAGCCGACACCGCAAGCGTCATGTTCGAATGCGGGGTCGTAGAGACCCTCTTGCGTATGTCCAACCCAATGCATAGCTAGATCACCGCCCTGATGAGAGCTTGTGAAAAAATCTGCTGCGCTCGGGATCTCGCGTTCCGGCGGCGCTCGGAATCCTCATGTATTTCAATACACTCCGGTTCCTGCGCTCCGGCGGAACACGACCTCCCTTTGCTCGCGACGATTTTTTCACAAGCTCTGAGTTATGCTCGAATATTACTGACGTGTTACTTCGAGATCATGAGACATAAGCGCCTAGCGCAGGGATCCGCCTCGGTATTGTTATACGAGCCCCTCTCCGGGACCTATATAACCAAAACCGGCCCATGAGTATATAACCGCTATTCGGGAGTGTCACGGCGTTCGCCCTAACGCCTTTTCAACCCGCGGTTATTGGATAGTAGCGCGGCGGGGCGACGAAATAGCGCCTTTCGTGCTCGCTTGAGCGTTGGGAACTACCGCCAGGGCGGGTTTCTCAGCGCTTCCAAGTCGGCGATTCGCCGCGGCCAGGGTTGCTGGGCTTGTATCGCCTTGGGTAAGGTTCGCACGGCCGCGCTTGCGGTGCGGCGATCGGGGAACGGGCCGAGGACGACGAGGTGCCACGTCTGACCCTTGCGCCGGATCGCAACCACGCGCGCCCGGCCGCCGAGCTGATGCTGTGCCAGGAACCGTTCGCCGGCGGCCGGATCCCGGATCGCCAGCAGTTGTAACACATATTGATCGGGCGGCAGTGGCCGCGGGAGCGGCAGCACAGGTTCGATTCGGGTGTTTTCTCCGGCCGTGGGTGCGGCCAGGCCGGATTTGCGCTTCGGTTGGTTAGTCTTCGGCGTTTGCGGCCGCACGGCGGCGGGCGGCGCTAACTGCGCTTGTTTCGGCGCGGAAAGGTCGATCGGCGCCGCATCCTCGGAAGAGAGGCGAAGGAATCGGTCTTGGAGAGAGTCGATCGCGATAATGATACTCACCGCGGCGAGCAATGCGGCGACGGTGTTAAGACGCCATTGGTGCTTCGCGATGGAACCGAAGCGCGGCGAGGATTCTTCATGCTCACTCCCGGCGGGCGGCGGTTGCTTGAGGGTTTGCCGCATGAGGTGGTCGATGCGTCCGGGTGATCCGGCGGATCCCGCATGTATTCGCGCAACCTCGGTGCCGTCCAGCGGCAGAAAGCTCGCTAAACCCCCGTGGTTGTAGCGGGCCTCGAGATAGGCCCGCGTCTGCTCGAGGGTAAAAGACGGCATGTCCAAAATATGGACGATAGTCTCTCGCAGGGACTGGAGCTCCGGGGCCTCGAGTATGGTGTTAATGTGCGGCTCACACAGCAAAACAACACGCAACGCGCCTGGCTTGGAGCGGCCGCGCGCAAACAGGAGCTTGAGCGCATCGGCGGGCAGTTCATGGGCGTTATCAACAAATAACGCAGAAATAAGACAATGCTGTTCACGCTGACGGAGGATCGCGCCGATCGCCTCGGTCAATGCCTTGCGATCCGTTCCCGCCGCGCTGGCGCCCAGCGAGACCGCGAGGTCCCTGAGTAGCGAGCGGGAGTCGAGCATGGGATTCGCCTGAAATCGCGTCACTAACCACGTGTCCGGCGCCCGCGCCAGCACTTGGTCCGCGAGCGTGGTTTTTCCGCTCTGCCGCTCGCCAATCACGAGCAGTAACCGATCGCTGTGGTCGATGAGGTGGCGAATGAACTCCAGCCGTTGCGTCAAGGCCGGCGTAGCGAAGTAGAACGCCGCTTCGGGCCCGGGCGACGTTTCTTCGGGAACGCGCATCGCTATGCGCTCACTCGCGGCCTATCCGGCGCCGCGGTCTGAATACCGCGTTTAGGCGGGGAGGGGCTCCGCACGACATGCAACGAGTGTATGACGCAAGCAGCCTCTGTCATAGTCCCCCGTGACAACCGCCTGACCGATTTTCTCCAGTAACACGAGACGAAGGGCGCCGTCCAGAGCTTTTTTGTCGACTGCCATGAGACGCAACATCCGATCGCTGGGAAGCGGGCAGCGCACCGGTAACCCCGCCTGTCGCAGCAAGGACTCGATGCGCCTTAATTCGCCTTCGCCCAACCAACCGAGCCGCACCGACAGATCCGCGGCCATGGAAAGCCCGGCCGCGACGGCTTCCCCGTGCAACCAGGCGCCATAGCCGAGGCCGGTCTCGATGGCATGGCCGAAGGTGTGGCCAAGATTGAGCATTGCGCGCATGCCGGACTCGCGCTCGTCGGCGGCGACGATCTCGGCTTTGATAGCGCACGAGCGCTCGATGACATAACTTAGCGCCGCGGGATCGCGTTCGATAAGGCGCGGCAGGTGGTTTTCCAGCCACGCAAAGAAATCGCCGTCGCGGATGAGGCCGTACTTGATCACTTCGGCCAAACCGGCCCGGAATTCTCTGGGGTGTAGGGTGACCAGCGTATCGATGTCGGCGATGACGCAACGGGGCTGGTGAAAAGCCCCGATCATGTTTTTCCCGAGCCGATGATTCACGCCCGTTTTTCCGCCGACCGAGGAGTCGACTTGAGACAAAAGCGTGGTCGGGATCTGGACAAAATTCACGCCACGTTGATAGCAAGCCGCGGTAAATCCGGTAATATCCCCGACCACCCCGCCGCCGAGTGCGATCAAGGTACAGCGCCGATCAAAGCGGCGCTCCAGCAGTGCGGTGATGATGCGGTTCATGGTCTCTATCGTTTTGTATTTTTCTCCGTCGTGGAGAGTCACGCTGCCGGCATCGTAATCGTTGAGATGCGCCGTTACCCGGGCTAGATAGAGCGGCGCCACGGTCTCGTTCGACACGATCATCACCTGCGCATTAGGGAGATAGGGGGTGAGGAGCGCATGCTTATCGATCAAGCCCGTGCCGATGAAAATCGGATAGGTACGCGGGCCAAGCTCTAAGCGCAGGGTCTTCATCACTGTTCGACGAAATGACGGATCTCGGTGATGACCTGCTTTAGCGTGCGGCCGTCGGTATTGATGACCAAGTCCGCGACCTCGCGATAGAGCGGATCGCGGTGTCTAAGAAGCTCCTGCAGCGTGTGCTTCGGATCCGCCGTCTGCAATAACGGACGATTGATATCCCGGCGCGTGCGTGTAAACAGCCGATCCACCGAGGCGCGCAAGTACACGGCTATTCCGCGAGTCTTCATACATTCCCGATTGTAGGCATCGATTACGGCGCCACCGCCGGTGGCTAGTACCGTATTTTGCCGCAAGGTGAACTCGTCGATGATCTTGCTTTCCCGGCGGCGAAAACCCGCTTCCCCTTCGATGTCGAAAATGAGCGCCACACTGGCTCCGGTCCTTGCCTCTATTTCACGGTCGCTGTCCTGAAACTCCTTAGCCATGGATCGAGCAAGCTGCCGCCCGATGGTAGTCTTTCCCGCGCCCATCGGTCCGATGAGAAAGATATTACCGGATTGACATGGCAGCAACGCTTGAGGATCTCGCGGAAAGACTCGGCACGCACTGTACCGGTTCGTTGGATAGGACGCAAACCGCCCGGATGCGGCTCATCCCTGAGCCGTGCTGGAACTTTAGATCCCCCGGGTGGCGCTTGCGGAGGGCGTTACCTCAAGCTCAAGGATTCCTTGATGATGCGCGGGGTGACGAAGATCAACAACTCGTCCTTGTCGCGAACATTCGCCGAATTCCTGAACAGCGCCCCGACATACGGCAACTCCCCGAAGAACGGGACCCGCGTCGTATTGGTGGTATTAGTCTGTTCATAGACCCCTCCCAGCACCACCGTCTCGCCGTTATCGACCAGCACTTCGCTCTGGACATTGCGGGTATCGATACAGGGGATAGCCTGCACGATGTCGCACGGGAAGGGCGCGTCTTTATGGACATTGAGGCTCATGTTGATGCGATCATCGGGGGTAATGTGCGGGGTCACCCGCAGGCTCAACACGGCTTTTTTAAAGCTGGTGGATGTGGCACCGCTCGATGACGCTTCCTGATAGGGGATCTCAGTGCCCTGCTCGATGACGGCTTCTTTTTGATCGGCCGTGATAACGCGCGGACTGGAGATGATCTCCCCGCGTCCTTCGGCTTGCAGTGCGGACAGCTCGAGCTGCAGTAAATAACTCCCGATCTTTCCGATTGCCAGCCCGATCGCGCCCGCGGGGGTGGAGGCCGTGGGCAGGTCAACGATAAAGTTCTCGAGGTCAGCGGTATTAAACGCCGTCAGGAGATCCTCGGTGTCGCCGGGGCGCTTCCCGCCGACGATGGCACCGAAGTTGTCATCCGTGGGATCCTCGCCTGCGCCAAAGGTATTCTTGCTGTAACCGAACTTAACCCCGAGCTCCTTGGTGAAATCCTGGTTGGCGATCACGATGCGTGATTCGATCAGCACCTGCCGTACGGGCACATCCAGGGTCGTGATCATATGGCGCATCTCCGCCAGTTTCTCGGCCGTCTCTTGAATCAAAAGCGTATTGGTGCGCTGGTCGACCGAGACATTACCGCGTTCGGTCAAGAGCTTGTTTTCCTCAGCCTTGAGGAGGGTTGCGAGATCGGCCGCCTTGGCATAGTTGATCTCGACGAACTCGGTCCTAAGCGGCGCCAGTTCGGCGATTTGCTTTTGTGTCTCGAGCTCGAGCTTTTCGCGCTGCGCGATTTCCTCTTGCGGTGCGACCATGATGACGTTTCCGGCCTTCCGCATTCCCAGCCCCTTGGATTTCAAGATGATCTCCAGGGCTTGATCCCAAGGTACGTTCTTGAGCCGCAAAGTCACATTACCGGTCACCGTATCCGAGGCGACCAAGTTGAGGCTGGTAAAATCAGCGATGAGCTGCAATACCGCCCGTACCTCGATGTCCTGGAAATTCAAGGACAGCCGTTCCCCGGTATAGCCGAACTTCGCTTTCTTCACTGCTTCTTCTTCCTCCTTGGTGAGCGGTTTTACTTCCACCGTGAGGATGTTATCGGATTGGTAGGCCAGGTGTTCGTGGTGTCCGGTGGGTGTAATGGCCATGCGGATCCCGCCCGCGTAAGCGAAGGTGTCGATTTCTTTCACCGGCGTTGCAAAATCCAGTACGTCGAGACGCCGATCGAGACGCTCCGGCAATCGAGCATCGACAAAATCAATCAGGATCTGATTGCCTTCTTCATGGATATTCGAGGCAATTGATGCATCCGACAAGACCACGACGATACGCCCCTCACCCGTCTCGCCACGCCGGAAGTCGATGTCCTTGATATGGGGTCCGCGCAGTGCAGGTTCCGGCGGCGCTTTCGGTCCCTGTGCGGTGGGCGAGGGATGGGCCGCGACGGGTCTTCTTTGGGGTGCGAACCGCGTCGCGGTTTCGGCCGCCGGCGTAGCACCGCCTAGGGTTATCACCACCGCGTTGCCGTCTTTTCTTAGCTGGTAGGGAACCAACCGTACCAGGTTCAGTACGACGCGGGTGCGTCCTCCCGCCTCCACGGCACTCACGCTTTGCGCCGGTCCTATTCCGATGGCGCGATGCTTCGCGGATAGGTTTATACGCGTCTCAGGTAGATCGAGAGCGATGCGCGCCGGGTTATCGATCGTAAAGGTCAGCGGGTCTCGCGCCAGGGGACTCGAAAGCTGTAACCGGATTTGCACCTCGTCCCCCGGCAGGGTCGTAAAGGTGACCGCATCCAGGCTGTTTTGGGCCGCCGATGCGATGGACGACAGCGTTAGCGCCAAGCTCAGCGCGATGCTGCTCCCTACCCTTGACGCCACATTCTGCAACTCGATTCCTATCATTTCGTGAGTCCCCCAATATCGGTGTGTATTCATGTGTCTACCCCTCCAGGCCTATTCTTCTTCGCCTAAAAGCGCCAGTGACGCGGCGCGTTCCTCCCAGCTGCCCTGCCCATCGCCGATGATCTCGCGTACTTCGATTCTATCTTCGGCGATGTTGATGATTCTACCGAAGTTTTTACCCATGTAATTCCCTACCTTCACGCGATGGACCGTGCCCTCTTGGTCGAGCACGACCCCCCACAAATCAGCGCTGTTCTGAAGGGTTCCAACCATGCGTAGGCCGTCTAGCTCGAAGTCTTCGAGCTCCTCGGGATTATGGGTTTCAATTTCTTCGATGTATTTTCTTTGCGCGTCGGACACGTTTCTTTCAATGTTGGCGCCGCGTTTCATCTCAAAGAACGGTTCAAACGGATCTCTTGCGTCGGCCTCCCCAGATTGGTACAGGTAGCGCTCATAGGGCTTGATCTCCGGAAGAGGGTCGATGGTGCCCCCCTTGCGGCTCAGGACCTCGGCGACGTAAGCTTGCAGATCACTTAGGTCATCGGAACCGCACCCGCTCAGGAGGAGGGCGGTGGCGACCAGCGCCCCGCGCATGGTGTAGTGGAAAAAATGTTTCTGGTGGCTCATGATTGCGATGGTTTCGTAGCAGTTGGATTCGGAGTTTGTGGCTGCTGCGCGGCCTCCTCTTCTTCGCCAAGATAACGGTAGGTCTTGGCGATCGATTCCATGATCAAACCGCCCTTATCCTTCGCCTTTATCTTGATATCGTGCTGGGTGACGATGCGTGGTAGATCAGCCACGCCGCTGACAAACTGTCCAAGCTGGTGATAGCTGCCGGTCACGCGAATATTGATCGGTAACTCGACATAAAACTCGGCCGGTTGCTCGGACCCGGGCTTAAACAGCTCGAACTCGAGCCCGGCGCCCAGCCCCTGCTGAGAGATGTCGACGAGCAGCGCGGCGACCTCGGTTTTATTCGGCAGGCGCTTTAGCATGTCGCCAAAGGACTGTTGGATGTCTTGCAGTTGCTCCTTGAGGGCATCGAGATTCACGACCTTTCTCTGCTTGGCCTCGAGATCCTGCTTGAGGGTTATCTCCTTGCCTTCCGCCTGCTCGAGCAGCAGGCGCTGATCGTTAATGTCAAAGTACCAGCCGAGGCCCAGCAGAACCACGCACCCGAACCCGATCACCGCCGCCTTCGCCGCTGCCGGCCAGTTGCCGATGTTGTTGGGATCGAGATTTTTAAATTCCGACCAATTCATGACTTTGCCCCCTTGGCATCCGCCCCTGTTTCACCGGACTCCGGCTGCGCGCTTATTTGTTCGATGATCAGTGTAAAGTTGTTAATGCGCCGCCCCTTTTCATCCTTGGTTTCGATGATGTTGAGCTGAGGCTTTTTAACCCACTTGGAGGCCTCGACGTTGCGCATGAAGTTCGATACCCGCGCGTTCGATTCCGCAATCCCCTTGATCGTGATCGCGTTGCTCGACTGGGTGATTTCCGTCAGCGATATTCCTTCCGGTAGCGTACTGACCAGCTCATCGAAGATATGCACGATGATCGGGCGGCTCGTTTGCAAGGTCTCAATGGCCCGCATGCGATCAATGAGCCGCTGTTTTTCCTTTTCCAGATCGCGGATCTCGGCAATGGTCTTGTCGAGTTTCTTGATCTCGCTTTCCAAGTATCCGTTACGCGCCGTTTGGTAATCGATGATGTTCTGGTAAACGACATGTACCAGTCCGATGGCCGCGAGAGCGCACGCGGCCGCGATTCCAGCGTTGAGCAAAAATCTCTGCTTGCGTTCGCGCCGCCGCTCTTCTCGCCAAGGTAAGAGGTTGATACGTGCCATTAATCGAAACTCCGTAACGCTAAACCGAAGGAAGTCATCAACGCCGGGGCGTCATTGACGAGGGCTTGCTCCTTGATCCTTGGAGAGACCGGCATGCCGGTAAAAGGGTTCGCCACCGTGACGGTGGTTCCGCACTTCGCGGCGATGAGGTCGGTGATCCCGGGAATCGAGGCGCAGCCTCCCGCCAATATCACCTGATCGACGGTTCCCACTTGGCTCGACGAATAGAAGAACTGTAACGCCCGGTTTACTTCCAGCGCCATCGTTTCCTTAAAGGGCTCGAGCACTTCCCCGATGTAATTCTCCGGTAATCCACCTTGGCGCTTCGCATGGCCGGCCTCGTCATAGGACAGGCCGTAGCGGCGCTGAATTTCTTCCGTGAGCTGCTTCCCTCCAAACAACTGTTCCCGTGTATAAATGATCTTGAGATCCCGCAACACGCTCAAAATCGTCGTGGTCGCCCCGATGTCAACTACCGCAACTGTATCTCCTTGTTCTAACCCCGCGCCGCCCTTGCGCAGGACATGGCCCACAGCATTCTCGAGCGCGAACGCCTCGACATCGACGACTTTTGCTGCCAGGCCGCCCATCTCCAGCGCCGCGACGCGCACCTCCACGTTGTCGCTTCTCGATGCGGCGAGCAAGACATCGACTTTATCCGGTTCGGTTTCCGAGGGACCCAGCACCTCGAAATCAAGACTGACCTCTTCGAGCGGATAGGGAATGTATTGATCGGCTTCCACCCGGATCTGGTTTTCCATGTCATCTTCGGTCAGTTGAGAGGGCATGGAAATGACCTTGGTGATCACGGCGGTTCCCGAGACCGCACAGGCCGCCGCTTTGGTCCGCGTTCCGGACTTTTTCACCGCGCGCCCGATCGCCTCACCGACAAGTTGAACATCCGCTGTATTTCGTTCCGAGACAGAATTAGACTGCAACGGTTCGACGGCGTAGCTTTCAACCCGGTAATGGCCTTTGCTACCCCCGATTTCCAGCAACTTCACCGAGGTGGAACTGATATCGATACCCAGCAGCAGCGTATTTTTGCGACCAAGAATAGTCATTTTTACCTTACGTCGATCAATGGTTAGCGATTGTAAAACGGAACTATTTCGTTAAACTTTAGCCCGCCGTTAGAGGTGACACGTTCCTTAACGAGTCGATCCGACTCTGGAAACGCGATAAGCGCCACTTTTCTTTTTAATTAATAGTCGAAATTAGTTTGTTTCTCTATGTTGCGTGTTATCTTGAAGATTTCCATTGGAACCTTGCTGTTTTCCGCGCTCGCGCTGGGTGCATTACTTTCCTACCTGCTACCGCGCCTCCCATCGATAGAGACTTTGAAAGACATCCACTTACAGGTACCGCTCAAGGTCTATTCACGTGATCTATCACTACTGGCCGAGTTTGGCGAAACCCGGCGCGCACCCATGCAACTCAAGGACCTACCCCAGACATTGATCAATGCCGTGCTGGCCGCGGAAGACGATCGTTTTTTCCGGCATCCTGGGGTCGATTGGCGCGGTATCCTGCGGGCCGCGATCCAGTTGCTCTTGACGGGAGAGAAGATCCAAGGTGGTAGCACCATTACCATGCAGGTCGCGCGTAACTTTTTTTTGACGCCTGAAAAGACATATTTACGTAAAATCAATGAGATCCTGCTTGCTTTAAAGATAGAACGTGAACTTACTAAGAAAGAGATCCTAGAGCTGTACCTGAACAAGATTTATTTCGGTCATCGGGCTTATGGCGTCGCCGCCGCCGCTCATGTTTACTATGGCCTGAATGTGCAAAACTTGGGCCTTCCTGAACTTGCGATGATCGCGGGCCTGCCAAAAGCACCGTCGAAGCTCAACCCGATTACCGATTTGGAACGCGCCGTTGCGCGGCGTAATTTCGTCTTAAGCCGTATGCGGGATCTGGAGATGATCTCAAAGCAGGACTATCGCGTCGCGAAGCGCACCAAGGATTCCGCGAGCTTCCATGGGCAAGCGGTCGAGATAAACGCCTCCCATCTAGCAGAGATGGTGCGCGCCTACATGGTGGAGCACTTCGGTAAGGAGGTTTACAACGCCGGCTACCGGGTGGTGACCACGATCAGCGATCGGCTACAGGCCGCGTCCACCCGGGCGCTTCGGCGCGGCTTACTGCGGTATGACCAGCGGCACGGTTATCGTGGCCCCGAGCAGCGGCACCCTTTGTCGGATTCCGTGACCGAGGCGGAATGGACCCGGATTTTACAGGGCTATTCGAGTATCGGGGACTTACGAGCGGCGTTAGTCATCGCCGCGACCGATACGTCGATCACGGCGTTTACCTTGGACGCAGGACTCATCACGGTCGATTGGGACGGGCTCGCCTGGGCGAGGAACTACACGCGCGCGGGCGCGGGGGTGGCGAAACGAGCCCGCGATCTTCTCACGCCGGGGGATGTGGTGCGGGTCGAAGCGATCGAGAAGGGCGGGTTTAGATTGGCTCAGGTGCCGGCGGTTGAAGGCGCTTTCGTGGCGCTCGACCCGCGTGACGGCGCAATCTTGGCGCTTTCGGGCGGATTTGATTTTTTTCAGAGCAAGTTTAACCGGGTGACGCAAGCGCGGCGGTTGGCGGGGTCCGGATTCAAACCGTTTATCTACTCGGCGGCGCTGGCATCTGGATACACGGCGGCAAGCATCGTCAACGATACCCCGTTTGTCTCCTATGACCCGGCGCTCGACCGTGTTTGGCGTCCGGAGAATTACACCCACAACTACATGGGCCCCATGCGTCTGCGCGAAGCGCTGGCACTTTCGCGTAATCTCGTGTCGGTCCGCTTGCTGCAAGCCATCGGCGTCAACAAGGCCGTTAATCACATAAAAAGATTCGGTTTTGACAAGCACTACCTGCCGCGTAACCTCTCCTTGGCCTTAGGCACGGCGGAGGTCACTCCGCTCGAGCTTGCGCGAGGCTACGTCGCGTTCGCGAACGGCGGATTTCGAGTCGATCCATACTTCATCGAGCGTATCGAGAACGACCGGGGCGAGATCATTATGAGCCGCGGATCGGTGGTCCTATGTGAAGCATGCGACGAACAAGCGCCGGTGGTGAGCGCGCTAACGGGGACCGCCGAACAGGGTGTACGCGCCATCAATGCGCAGAATGCCTGGATTATGACCTCGATGATGCAGGAAGTAATGCGGACCGGGACGGCGAGGGCGGCCTTGTCCTTGAATAGAACCGACATCGCGGGGAAGACCGGAACCACCAATGACCATAAGGACACGTGGTTCTCCGGGTTTAACCACCAGATCGTTGCTACGGCTTGGGTAGGATTCGATCAGGCCAAATCGCTCGGCCCGAAGGAAACCGGCGCGCGGGTCGCGCTGCCGATCTGGATGGAGTTTATGCAGACGGCGCTGGCGGAAACGCCGGATTCCATAGCGCCCGAACCCCCGGGTTTGATCACCGTGCGTATCGATCGCGACACCGGGTTACTGACGGACGCCGGCAATCCACGGGCAATGTTTGAAGTCTTCCGCGCGGATAATACTCCCAGCGAGCACGACGGCGGCCCTGCCTGGGACAGCGGCGCTCCCGATGCGGCGGCGCTGCCCGAGCAACTGTTCTAGTTTATGGCAAGCGGCGCGAACGGTTCGCAGAACCGCAGACGTGTCGCCGAACTGGCCGCCCGCATCATGGCCGATGAAGGCGTCGAGTACTACCACCTCGCCAAGCGCAAAGCCGCCGATCGGCTGGGTATGAAAGCACCTCGCGAGGTCCCCGATAACAGCGAGATCGCGGCTCTCCTGAGCGCCTATCAGCGGCTGTTTCAGGCGCAGCGGCAGCCCCGATGGTTGCGCGCGCAAAGGGAAACGGCACTGGAGGCCATGCGCTTGCTGCGGCGATTCGAACCCATGTTGGCCGGTCCCGTGCTGGATGGTTCCGCAACACGCCAGGCCATGGTGTGCCTGCACGTCTTTGCGGAAACGCCGGAAGAGGTGAGTTATTTTCTCCTGGAGCATGCGATTCCGTTTACCGTTCATGAACGAACGGTGCGCCAGAATTCTCGCGAGCGGACAGCATACCCGTGCTTCCGCTTCATGGCCGGCGAAGCCGGTATCGAGTTAATGGTATTTCCGCCCATCTTCAAACGCCAGGCGCCATTGAGCCCCGTGGACGGTAAGCCCATGGCGCGCGCCGATTTCGCTTTCGTCGAATCCCTCGTGCGTCCACCTCCTCAGCGAGGACACTAGCCTTAATCTTCGGTGCCGGGCCAGATCTTAAGAATTGCCGTTCCCGTGCCGGTCGATCAGGTTTTCGACTACCTACCGCCCTCCGGGGTAGATCTTGCGGCGTTACAACCGGGCATGAGACTGCGGGTGCCCTTCGGCCGCAGGTCTGCCGTCGGTATGCTGTTGGCCCTTGGGGCCGAAAGTATTTTGGATGATCTCCGGCGCGCCACCGCATTGCTCGACTCCGCCCCGGTGCTGAGCGTACGGCATTTACGTTTGCTCGAATGGGCGAGCCGCTATTATCGCCATCCGATTGGAGAGGTGATTTTCGCTTCCTTACCTCTGCTGCTGCGTCAGGATCGTCCGCGCAGGCCAAAGACACTCGATCTCCGCTGGCGGCTCACGCCTGAAGGCGCCGCGATTGATCCGGATAGTTTACGCCGGAGCCCGGCCCAAGCCACATTGATGCGAACTTTACGGCGGCAACCCGAGCAAGAATTGCCGCCTGCATCGCTCGCTAGCGCGGTATCCTGGCGCCGCGCCTTACGCGCCTTGGTAGCTAAGGGCTGGGTAGCGCAGGAACCCGCATCGCTCGCAACGGTCCGTCCCGCGCCGGCGGCCAAACCACCACCGTTGAACGGCGCGCAGGCTGCTGCCGTCGAGCAACTGTGCGCAGGATTGAGCCGTTTCGGCGTGTTTCTCTTGGACGGTGTGACCGGCAGCGGGAAGACCGAAGTTTATTTGCGCGTTATCGAGGAGGTGCTTCGCCGCGGCAGCCAGGCGCTGGTCTTAGTACCGGAAATAGGATTGACCGAACAAACCCTGTTGCGGTTTCGCGATCGTTTCGCGGCTCCCCTCGCGGTCTTGCACTCAGGGCGGGCGAGCGGCGCCCGGCTGGACGAGTGGCGGCAAGCCGGGGAGGGCAGGGCGCCGATCGTGATCGGAACCCGTTCGGCGGTATGGGCGCCGTTGGCGAGGCCGGGCGTCATCATCGTCGACGAGGAACATGACCTGTCGTTCAAGCAGCAGGAGGGATTCCGCTACTCCGCCCGGGATATCGCGGTCATTCGTGGCCAGCGCGACAACATTCCCGTGATCCTCGGCAGCGCCACACCATCGTTGGAATCGGTGTTCAATGTCCACCGTGGCAAATACCGGCACCTCCGGCTCCGGACGCGGGCAGGGACGGCGACGCCTCCCACGTACGAGGTGGTGGATTTACGCGCTGCGCAAATGCGTGAGGGGTTCTCGGAGCCGCTGCTCACAAGGATGCGCGAGCATCTGGATCGCCGCCAGCAGGTGCTCCTGTTCGTCAATCGGCGCGGCTACGCTCCTCTCATCCTCTGCCACCAATGCGGATGGACGGCGTGGTGTGAGTGCTGTGACGCGCGCTTGATTTACCACCAGACGGCCAACCGGCTTGAATGCCACTTTTGCGGGGCGCTCAGTGAACTGCATGCGGCTTGCAACCGCTGCGGCAGCGGCAATTTGCTGAAACTCGGTTACGGGACCGAACGGGTGGTGGAAGCCGTCAACCGGACGTTTCCCGATGCCCGGGTGCTGCGGATCGACCGCGACATTACCCGCCGTCAAACGGCGTGGCAGGACGCACTACGCCAGATCCGGGACGGTCAGGCCGACGTGCTGGTGGGTACGCAGTTGCTGTCGAAAGGCCATCATTTCCCGGGCGTAACTCTGGTCGCGGTTGTGGATGGCGATAGCCGCCTCTTCGGGGTAGATTTCCGTTCCCACGAACGCTTTGCGCAGCAGCTCATTCAAGTCGCCGGGCGGGCCGGCCGGGCCGATGAACCGGGCACTGTGGTGATCCAGACCCACCACCCGGCGCACCCCTTGTTGCAAGTGCTCGTGGGCCAAGGTTACGGCGCATTCGCCGCCTTGGCGCTCAAGGAGCGGGCGGAGGCGCGGCTGCCGCCGTATCAGGCCATGGCACTCATTCGCGCCGAGTCGGAAAGACCGGAAAAAGTACGAGCCTTCTTGAATGAAGCGCGAGAAATGGCTCTGGATCTCATCGCCAACGAGGCTGAGCTGCTCGGACCGGTGCCGGCGCCGATGGAACGGCTCGCGGGCCGCTACCGCTGGCAATTGGTCTTGCAAACTCGCCATCGTGGTCGTTTGCAACGCTTGCTCGATAAGTGGCTCCCCGGTATTCGTAGATTGCGTGCCGGGCGCGCGGTACGCTGGTCGATCGACGTCGATCCCCAGGAAACGCTTTAATCGAGGACGTTCCAATGGCATGGGAGGCAAGCTAGAATCCACACTTTTTTCGCGGGAGTATCTTTGAAGAACCTCATCAGAGAACAGGTGGCCGTGGCGCTCAAGCAATTGGATCTGGGCGATGCCGACGGCCATTTGGCGAAGCGCGGTGTGCGCTTTGAACGCACCCGCGATGCCCGGCATGGAGACTTCAGCGTCAATGTGGCGCTCGTAATTGCTAAGGATCTCGGTGTGACGCCGTGTGCCCTGGCGGAACGGATCGCATCGGCCCTCCCCGGATCTCCCAGCATCGATCGCGTCGAGGTGGCTGGCGCAGGCTTCCTCAATTTCTATATCCAGCCCCACTATTGGCTTGGGATTATTCAGCAAGTACTCGCGGCGGGCGATGCCTTCGGGCGTAACAGCACGGGCGCCGGGGCGAAGATCCAAGTCGAGTTCGTTTCCGCCAATCCGACCGGCCCGCTGCACATCGGACATGGCCGGGGCGCGGCCTATGGCGCGGTGATCGCCAATCTGCTCGAGGCTAATGCTTATGCGCTGCAGAGGGAATATTATGTCAACGATTCCGGCCGGCAGATGGACATCTTGGCGCTCAGCGTGTGGCTACGGTATCTTGAGGTTTGCGGGGAAGCGGAGGATTTTCCCCCAAGCGCGTACCAGGGCACCTATGTCATCGAGATCGCCCGCGCACTTTGGCGGGAGATCCAGGCTGGTTGCCAATACCCTATTAGCGCCGTGTACGATGGACTGGCTGGGCTGGACGGCGACGCGCTGCTCGATGCCCTCATCGCGCGCGTCAAATCGCTCTTGGGCCCGGCCAGGTATCGCCGGGTGTTCGAGTGCGGATTGAATAGCGTGCTTGCCGGCATTCGCGCCGATCTCACCGAGTTCGGCGTACGCTACGACCAATGGTTCTCCGAGCGCTCACTGGCGGAGACCCAAGCCGTCGAGCGGGCGATTGCCAAGCTCCGGTCGCTGGGACGAACCTATACCAAGGACGGTGCGCTTTGGTTCAATGCGGCGGCCTTCGGAGATGAGAAAGACCGCGTCTTGGTGCGCGAGAATGGCCAGACGACCTATTTTGCCTCCGACGTGGCGTATCACACAAACAAATTCGAACGCGGATTCGATCGCGTTATCAATATTTGGGGCGCCGATCATCACGGTTACGTGCCGCGGGTGAAGGCGGCCCTCGCGGCGCTTGGGGATGATTCGGATCGCTTGGAGGTATTACTGGTGCAATTCGCGACGCTCTATCGGGGTGAAGAACGCGTGCAGATGTCAACCCGCTCGGGCGAGTTCGTCACGCTCCGGGAGCTTGTCGATGAGGTCGGCCGGGACGCGGCGCGTTTCTTTTACGTGACACGGCGTTGCGAGCAGCATCTTGAGTTCGATCTCGATCTCGCCAAGTCACAGTCGGCCGATAACCCCGTGTATTATATCCAGTATGCTCACGCGCGCATTGCGAGCGTCTTCCGGCAACTGGCCGAGCAAGGATGGGCGTGGGACCGGAAGGGTGGCGAGAACGCGGTAGCGGTTTTAACTGAAGCGCACGAGCAGGGTTTGATCGGCGCCATATCACGTTATCCGGAGATCATTGAAGCGGCGGCGCGGGAGCGTGAACCGCATCAACTGGCTCAGTACCTGCGGGAGCTGGCGAACGCGTTCCACGGCTATTACAGCGCACACCTGTTCCTCGTCGAGGACGAGTCGCTACGTAACGCGCGCTTAAACCTCATCGCGGCAACCCAGCAGGTAATCCGCAACGGCCTTGCGATCCTCGGGGTGTCGGCTCCGGAGTCGATGTGATGTCGCGTCAGCCTCGCGGTAGTAACAGAGACCGGCAACGGGGCTGGCTTTCATTTCTCACCGGCTTGGCCATGGGGCTGTTCGTGGCGTTTCTCGTGTATCTGCAATCGCTCACGAACGTTAAGGACGCGGGCCGGGACTTTAAACAAGGCGCCGAATCCGCGCCGCAAGATCCGGTGAGCAAACCAAAATTCGATTTCTACACGATTCTTCCGGAAATGGAGGTCAAGGTCCCGGATTGGGAAGTGGACGCCCCGCCGTTGCCCGCTCCGCAATCCAAACCGCCGCAAGCGCCAGCGGACGCGCCCTATTTGATCCAGGCCGGGTCCTTCCAGCGCTTTCAGGAAGCCGACAAAATGAAGGCCAGGCTGGCATTGATCGGGATCTCCGCCGACATCCAGCGGGTGACGATCAGCGGTACGGATGTGTGGTTCCGGGTGCGGGTCGGCCCGTTCAAAGACCTCAAGAAGCTCCAGAGCACCCGCTCTCGTTTGGCCGAGAACAACATCAATTTCATGCTGGTGCGAATGCGTCCGGGCGACTCCGCGGGCGGGTAACGCGGAGACACGGAAGTTTTCGTGTTAAAACATGGAAACTTTCGACTACCCAATGTTGGGCGATAAGAGCACACACCCTTACGATCACGCGTAAATGTGGAGGGCGATTACAGATGATAATGAACTATAGACTTGTTTTCCGACTATGTTTCATGTTGGCCATCTGCGCTATCGCCTTCCATGTTCAGGCTTCTAATAACAAGGAGCAATGTGATTTCGCCTACCTTGGAGAAGAAATACCGATATTCGCTAAGTACACAGAAGAGATTACAAGCAAGGCGAGAAATGACGGAAATTTGTGGGGAGCTCTGGAGGCGTCACTCCCAAATTTGAAGCAAGCGTATGCATCGCAGAGCCCATACTTCTTTGTAGGTTTGGGGTGGAGCCCTACGGAAGAGACTCGGGATACGTTCTCGCGCGAGCAAGTCAGAATATTATTGCGCAAAGCAGCCGACGTTTCAGCTATTAATGCATCAAGGCAAGGTCAAATATTTAATGTGAATTTCGGGGACGACGATCCCCTAACGATGTATACGACACGAGAATATAAAGATGGAGGTTACGACTATCGAGATTTGGGAATGGATGTCGTGGCCACAGAGAGTTGCATTGTTTCATTGAAAATATCTGGACGGCTCATCGATCTAGGGAATGAGTACTGGATCGAGTTTAGAAACCAAATGGAACTCATGCGGAAAGCTGTTGCCGACAAATATGGAGTGGTTGCATATTCCGAGAAAGGAAGCAGGTTCTCGAAAGGACAGATCATAGATATATCCATTTGGCTGTCGGTGATGATGGTCTGTGCTTGGATTGTAAGTATTATCTACCAGCGATATTTCGATGTCTTTGTCAGTAGAGCAGCTAAAGGCTATTCACTAACAATAATGATTCTCTCCGTACTAATGGTCGCGGTGACTATTTGGGCAAACGAGACCATAGGTGTGGGGACGGTTGTCGTAGAATATCAAACGGTTCCTCATTTTCTTCTATTGTTTATGATCCATCTGTGGAGTTATTTATCCCGGGCGCCTAAAGTATTCTCGTTGGCTATAGCGATGGTGGTGGTTGCCTTGATCGCCTCAATTACATTCTGGGGGCTAGGGTGGGTTGCAGTGAAAGCCAATCAATTAATTGGTGTGGCGCTTGGTGTTACCTTGGTAGCCTATACACTTGGAAAGAGCACAAGAAGAAGGCCAAACAAGACAGAAGGTTCATCCACCGCGCCGGGTCAAAGTGTGTAACCCCTAACAATCGGCTGCAGGGTGACGCGCTACCGCGCACCTGAGCCAAGCTGTTAGACCGCAAAGAAGCTGTGAAGAAGTTCGCCAGGAATCACCATTTCGTCCCGCAAGGTTACCTTGCAGGTTTCACAGGGGATGGAACGCGCGAGGGTCAGCTCTTTGTGTCGGACCTCGTGTCCCGTTTGGTCTTTCAGACGAAACCCAGAAACGTTGGCGCTGAGCGCGACTTTAATCGCATAGAGGCGGACGGCCACGATCCAGACACTTTGGAGCGGCAGCTGGGCGAGTTCGAAGGCAGGGCCATCTCGGTAATTCGCGGGATTCAAGCGAGCGGCGAGTTGCCGGCCGATGAGGAACTCAGCTACGTGGTTAATTTGATGGCCCTGCTCGTCGTGCGCAACCCGAAAAGCCGGAGAGCTATGAACACCGCAAGGCGGCACACGGTTCGCGTCATTGGTGACATGCTTACCTCCGATAGGCGGCTTTTTGAACACCACTTCGCGAAGGCCAAAGGGGACGGGTTCATTCGGCAGGACGCCGAGGTGTCATTCGAGGCAATGAGAAAGTTCATCGAGGACGATCAGTACACCGTAACTGTCAGCACAAGCGAGAGCTTGTCGCTCGAGTTCGGTGGCTTCGAGAATGCGTTGGGGTTGCTAGGGTCTCGCTATTGGTCGCTTGTGACGGCGGCTACAGATGCTCCGGACTTCGTGACGTGCGACCATCCAGTTACCCCCGTCTTTAAGGACCCCGAAAGAGGCGGTCCGATCGGCTATGGGTTGCCCCAGACCGAAGTGTCGTTTCCTCTCAATACTCGCCAAGCTCTATTGGGCGTACTCGAAGACCCACTTCAGCCGCGACTCGAGGCGCGAACTGAACAGGTCGCGGCCATCAACAGTCGCACGGTTTACCATGCCGACCGGCAGGTGTACAGCAAAATGGCAAGTGTCGTGGTCTTGCGAAGCGGGGGTTTGTCCAGTCTGAATTAGTTGCGGTCTTACAAGAAATCGTAGCCTAATGGTATGGACTCCTCCTCTTCGTTTAAGTGGGTCGTTTCATCTCCACTTTGGCACATCACGATGCCGTTTAGGAGGGGAGGAGTCTATAGGCTACGATCTCAGTCGTTGGGCGTGTTGCGGCAATAACTGTTGAAAGGCACGTTTATCATATGAACATTGAAGAATTAGAAGCTGCTGTGGCGCATCTACCCTCGTTCTCGCAGTGGTTTGAGGAGTTCATGGCGGACCAGTGGGATAGGAAGATTGAGGCTGACATCCTCGCGGGTCGCTTGGGGAGTTCGGGGAGAGTTCGGGGTCAGAGTAAAAATTGTTCCTCGTGGAACCCGCGGAGGCGGAGCGGCTGAACAAGCGCAATATGGGCGTGGATCTGTTGCAGGCGCGGTAGGGATTTGGCAGTCCAATGCGCCCTCATTCAGGAAGGCCGAATCGCTTACGCACAATAGCATTGTCGGTAACACGGCCCGCCTCACTATCGCGTAGTCCTTCTTCGATGTCCTGCATGACGGAGGCTTCGTAGGCCAAATCCTTCCAATCGGCTGTCTCCGGCAATTGGTCGACCGAGGCATAGGCACGGCGTTTAAAAGACTGTTCAGTCGGGCTCATAACAAACTCTCTATGAGAAGCGAAATTTTATGCCGCCTCGTGACAACGTCGACCGCGAGTATCGATATTGCCGAACGCGGACGATGTCTGGTCTTGAAAAGCCAGTTACTTGTATTTCAACGTGACCCTTCATTCGCGCATTCACTATAAAAGTCTACTATACTTTCGGGACCGTGAGCTGGCGCGGCTCGCTGCAAAAACGGCTGCCCCCGGGAAAGAATAGCCCCGTCGTTTTTCCGTAACGTGTTAACAAACCCCCTTTGCCGTAATTGGTTAGCAGAACCGCAGCGAGTGATATGACCTATCGGCTTGGACTCGACTTCGCCCAAACACAGGATCGCGGTGATCCATTGGCGCGCTTTCGCGCGGAGTTCCATCTCCCGAAACAGGAAAACGGTGCCGATGAGATCTATTTTTGCGGGAATTCGCTGGGGCTGCAGGCGCGGCGTACCCAGGCGTATGTGATCGAGGAGCTGGAAAAATGGCGGCGCTTGGGGGTTCGGGGGCATTTTGAATCCCGCTATCCCTGGATGCCTTATCACGAGTTTCTGACCGCGGAGACGGCCGGGCTCGCCGGGGCCGAGCCGCGGGAAGTCGTGACCATGAACTTGCTTACGGTCAATCTGCACCTGATGATGGCGAGCTTCTACCGCCCGAACACCGGGCGCCACAAGATCCTGATCGAGAAAAACGCCTTTCCCTCTGATCATTACGCCGTCGAATCACAGATCCGGTTCCACGGCTTCGATCCCGCCCGATCGCTGCTCTTGGCCACGCCGAGACCCGGTGAGGACTGCCTCCGACTTGAAGATATCTCGGACTTGATCGAGCGCGAAGGCGCGGCGATCGCATTGATATTGCTTCCCGGTGTCCAGTATTACACCGGCCAGGTGCTCGATATCGCCGAGATCGTCCGGCTCGGTCATCGGCAAGGCTGCGTGGCCGGTTTCGACCTCGCCCACGCAGCTGGGAATATCCCCTTAAGACTTCACGAGTGGGGCTGCGATTTCGCCTGTTGGTGTAGCTATAAATACCTCAACGCGGGACCCGGCTCGGTGGCCGGCTGCTTTGTCCATGAGCGCCACGCGGAGCGCTTGGATCTGCCGCGCTTCGCGGGCTGGTGGGGTCATGACAAATCGACGCGGTTTGAGATGGGTACCGAGTACCGGCCCATCCCCGGCGCCGAAGGCTGGCAACTCAGCAATCCGCCGATCCTCTCCCTGGCCGCGATGCGCGCCTCGCTCGCGGTCTTCAGCGAGGCCGGCGGCATGGGACCGCTGCGAAAAAAGTCAGAGACGCTCACCGGTTATCTTGAGTTTCTCTTGCAAGCCACGCTAACGGATAAAATCGAGATCATCACCCCGCGCGAGGCTTACCAGCGTGGCTGCCAGCTCTCGCTGAGGGTCGAAGCGACGCACGGAAGGGGCTTGTTTGAAAAAATCACCGCGGCCGGTGTTGCCTGCGATTGGCGCGAGCCCGACGTGATCCGCGTAGCTCCGGTACCGCTTTACAACCGCTTCGAGGAGGTCTACCGGTTCGTGGAAATCCTAAAAGCGAGTTTCTAACATGCGATCGAAGCGCATCACGGTGATCGGTGCCGGCCCGGCGGGCGCGTTGCTCAGTATTTACCTGGCGCGGCGCGGATATGATCTCACCGTGTACGAACGCCGTCCCGATCTGCGGCGGATGCGGATCCCGGCGGGGCGATCCATCAATCTCGCCCTCGCCAATCGCGGTATGCACGCGCTCGCCGAGGTCGGGCTGAAGGACCGTGTCAAGCCGCTCTTGATCCCCATGCGCGGCCGCATGATTCACACCGACGGCGGCGGGCTTCAGTTTCAACCCTACGGGCACAAACCCCACGAGGTGATCTACTCGGTATCGCGCAGCGGGCTCACCGCGCTCCTCATGGAGGCCGCCGAGGCCAGCGGCCGGGTCGCGATCCGTTTCAATCACTGCTGCCAGGGCGTTGATCTTGAACGCCACCGGTTACGCCTGCGGGATGACAGCAAGGAATTTGAGATCGACTTCGATAGGATCATCGGCTGTGACGGCATACAGTCTCGGATCCGTCAGGCCATTCTGGAGTCGGCCTCGGGCCGTTGCGAGGAGGAACCGCTCGCCCATAGCTACAAGGAATTGAGCATCCCGGCGGGCGAAAATCAAAGCTTCCGGATGGAAGCCAACGCCCTGCATATCTGGCCGCGCGGCGATCATATGCTGATTGCTCTTCCGAACCTCGGCGGCGGCTTCACGGCTACCCTGTTCTTGCCTCTGGAAGGAGATCCGAGTTTCGCGGCGCTCTGCGACGGGGCGCGGTTGCGTGCGTTTTTCCATCAGCAGTTCCCCGACGCCCTCGCCCTCATGCCGCGCCTCGCTAGAGAGTTCTTCCATCACCCGACCGGCAGGCTGAGCACCATTCGCACCTGTCCGTGGCATTTCCGGGATGAGGCGCTGATCCTGGGCGATGCCGCGCACGCCATCGTGCCCTTTCACGGTCAGGGGATGAACTGCGCGTTCGAGGACTGCGGCGCCCTCAACGACTGCCTGGCGCGGTCGGGTGACGATTGGGAAAGCGCCCTCGCCGAGTTTGAGGACATGCGTAAACCCAATGCCGACGCCATCGCGGACCTTTCCCTGGAGAACTACCTGGAGATGCGCAGCAGCGTGCGAGATCCGAAATTCCAGTTGCAAAAAGAGCTCGCATGGCGGTTGGAGGACCGGTATCCGGATCGCTTCATTCCCCGCTATTCGATGGTCATGTTCCACCGTATTCCCTACGCCGAAGCCAAACGCCGGGGCGCCATCCAAGACGAGATATTGGAAACGCTCACCGCGAGCATCCACGATTTGGACGACGTGAATTATGCCCATGCCGATCGGTTGATTAAAGAAAGATCGGGTGACATGAACCCTCCATGAGCAACCCGGGTAATGAACATCTGAGCCCGTTATTGTTGGAACTGGCGGCCCGGATCGACGGCGAGGTGCACGTGGACTCCGTCACGCGCATGCTCTATGCGGTCGATGCCTCACCCTACCAAGAGCTCCCGCTTGCCGCCGTCCGGCCGCGGCACGGCGCGGACTGCGCGGCCATCGTGCGCTTCGCCGCGCGCCATCGGATCCCGCTGATTCCGCGCGCCGCGGGGACGAGCCTCGCGGGCCAGTGCGTTGGCAACGGCCTCGTGGTCGATGTCTCGCGCCACATGACCGAGATGTTGGAGATCGACTGCGAGCGGCGCCGCGTGCGGGTGCAGCCGGGGGTGATTCTGGAGGACCTCAACGACGCTCTCGCACCCAACGGGCTCATGTTCGGGCCGGATACCTCCACCGCCAACCGCTGCATGATCGGCGGGATGATAGGCAACAACGCTTGTGGCTCCCACTCCATCCTCTATGGCACCACGCGCGATCACGTGCTGGAAGTCGAGGCGGTTCTTGGCGATGGGAGCGTCACGCGTTTCGGTGCGCTGGATAAAAATGCACTTCAGGAAAAGCTGGGCCTGGACACGCTGGAAGGCCGCATCTACCGCGCGCTATTCCACGCCGTCGATGACCACCGTGCTTTGATCCTGGATCGTTACCCGGGCCCGGACGTGCTCCGGCGCAATACCGGCTATGCCTTGGATGTCTTGGCGCGCGGCCAGCCCTGGGCCGCCGGGGGGCCGGAGTTTAACCTGGCCCCGTTTCTGTGCGGCAGCGAGGGCACGCTGGCGATCATCACCGAGGCCATGCTCAATCTCGTGACCAAGCCGGCGTCCCGGCTGCTGGTCTGCGCCCACTTCGATTCCCTCGACGGCGCGCTGCGCGCTACCTTGGTGGCCGTGCGCCATGAGCCGGCGGCGGTCGAGCTTATCGACCGGCGCATCCTGGAACCGACCCGCGGCCACCTCGAACAACGCCATAACCGCTTCTGGATCGAAGGCGATCCGGAAGCGGTCTTAATCATCGAGCTATGCGGCGCTGACACCAAGGAGCTAGCGCGGCGCGCGAGCGATCTTGTTAACGACCTTCAACGCATCGGGTACGCATTTCCGGTGGTGGGTCCGCCGCGCATGAGCCAGGTCTGGGAGTTGCGTGCAGCCGGTCTCGGTCTGCTCATGGGCGTGCCCGGGGATGTGAAGGCGGTGACGGTGATCGAGGATACGGCGGTGGCGGTGGCTGAGCTCCCGGCGTATGTGCGCCGTATCCAAGCATTGATGGAGAAATACCAGACGCGTTGCGTCTACTACGGCCATGCCTCGGTGGGTCTATTGCATTTACGCCCCGAGCTTAATCTCAAGAAACCTGAAGGGATCGAGAAATTCAAAGCGCTCGCTGCGGAAGTCGCGGATCTGGTCGCGGAGCTCGGCGGATCGCTCTCCGGGGAGCACGGCGATGGGCGGCTGCGCGGGCCGTTCGTGGCGCGCATGTTGGGGAAAGAAATCTATGAGATCCTGTGCCGGATCAAATCCGTCTTCGATCCCGAGGGGATCTTCAACCCGCACAAGGTGACGGCTGCGTTTCCCATCGACAGGGACCTGCGCGTCAAGGCTCCGCGCGCCGAGATCCCGGTTTATTTCGACTGGAGCGCGGATCAAGGATTCCTGCGCGCCGCGGAAAAATGCAACGGGGCGGGCGCTTGCCGGAAGCGCGCCGGGCGCGGCACGATGTGTCCCTCCTACATGGCGACCTTGGAGGAGAAGCACAGCACCCGCGGACGCGCCAATGTGTTCCGCCAGGTACTAAGCTCGCCCGATCCGCTCGCCGGCCTCACCGGCGCGGAGCTGCGTGAGGTATTGGATCTCTGTCTCGCCTGCAAGGGCTGCAAATCGGAGTGCCCGGCGGCCGTCGATATGGCGCGCATGAAGGCCGAGTTCCTGCAGCACTATCAGGATCGCCACGGTGTGCCGCTGCGGGCGCGCGTCTTGGGCGGGTTCGGGCGGCTCAACCGGATGGCGGCCCGTTTCCCGGATGCGGCAACGGCGTTGATCAATCACATGTGGGTCAAACGGCTGCTCGGGATCCACGCAAAGCGCCGGATCCCGGCCCTCGCCCGGCAGACCTTTAGCCGCTGGTTTAGCACCCGCGAGCCGCGGGCATCGAGCGGCGCGGGGCGTGACGTCCTGCTGTTCAACGATCTATTCACCGAATTCCATGAACCCGGGATCGGCAGCGCCGCCGTGGGCTTTCTCGAGCGCGCGGGCTATCGAGTCGGTCTCACGCGAGGAATCGAATCCGGCCGCGTTCAGATCAGTCAGGGCTTCTTGCGTCAGGCTAAGGGGATCCTTAACCGATCCATCGCTTGGCTTTATCCCCAGGCGGCCGAGGGCACAGCGATTTTGGGTCTGGAGCCATCGGAGATCCTCACCTTCCGCGATGAAGCGCCCGATCTGGTGGCGAGCCGCCTGCGCGCGCAGGCTCGGACCGTTGCGGGGCGGACCCTGCTCTTCGAGGAATTCGTGGCCGGGGAGTCGCGGGCAGGTACGCTCGGCGCGCTAGCCTTCAATCAGGACCCATGCCATATTCTGGTTCATGGGCACTGTCACCAGAAGGCACTCGCGGGCATGCAGCCGCTCCTCGATGCGCTCGCGATCCTGCCGCATGCTAAGGTCGAGACCATTCCCTCCGGCTGTTGCGGCATGGCCGGCGCCTTTGGCTACGAGCGCGAGCACTACGAGGTATCGATGCGGATCGGCGAGCTGGTGCTCTTTCCAGCGGTCCGCGCCGCCGCCACAGAGACCTTGATTGTCGCGCCCGGCACCAGTTGCCGCCATCAGATCGCCGACGGCACGGGCCGGCGGGCCTACCACCCGGCCGAGCTGCTGTGGCACGCCGTGGAGGGCTTTACGGACACAGGCGCGAGGCGCCCGGTTGCTCTGGTGCCGACCCGGACTCGAGCAGCGCCTTGACACAAGGCGATTGCCGGAGCAGCTCCGCGCCCTTGCGGCGCAGCGCGTCCACCTGTTCCTTCGGTAGGTCGAACGAGGTAGCGATGGAGAAGAAGCGCGCGCGCTCGGCCTCGTCCTTGATCTGGTCGAAGCCGATGTAGATGCGATAGATCTCGACCTGATGCAGGCCGGGCTGCAGGCGCTGGTTCTTGTCGCGCTCCCGGAACACCTGCTGCAGCAGTTCCAGCGTGTCGAACGAGTAGTTGTCGAGCGGGACTGTGGCGATGGAGTTGACCACCGTCGGCAGGTCGGGGGCGCTGGGCGATTGGTCGGCCGCGTTCGACGTTTCGTTCTTGGCGTCCGCGACAATCACCACCAGTTTTTTGATTTGCTTGTTATTGAGCTTGTTCAGGATGCTCGGGGTCACGTCGCCGGAGGTCAGCGATGTGAGCGGCCCGCGTAGCCCGATATTGTCGGCCACGCCGCCGTCGAGCAAGTGGATGTAGCCGCGGTTCTTTTCCTGATAGGTGCGCAGCAGGCGGGCGCTGTAGTAACGGCGCGGGTTGACATCGAGATCGTTCAGCGCATTCTTGACCCACGGCGGCTCGGTATAGTTGCAGCTTCCAGGGTAACTGTTGAGTGTGAGCGGCGTGAACGCGATCGGGAAATTGGAGGAGGCGGCCACGGCGCGGGCGATCGGAACCGTGGCGAGTTCGGCACACAGCGGATCGAACTGCGGCTGCACGAAGGTGAACCGCGAACCCTTCGTCATGTCGGTGGCGTTGATCATGAGGTAGGGTTTGCGTGCTTGGCGCTCGAGGTCGCGGAAGGTGGCTTTGTCGAACAACAGCTCCTGGTACAGCTCGGTCGCGAGTTCGATACGCCCGAACTTGGGCGAAGCAAGGCGCAACCAGTTGTACGGGTTGAACAGGTTGCCGATTAGCTCGCCCTGGACGTCGCGATAAAGGAAGTCGCGCTGGAAGCGCGCCCCTTCCTGGAAGATCTCGTCGCCTCGCAGGCTGTAGTAGGCGGCGGTGAAGCTGCCGCCGGAGATGGACGAGATCATGTCCACTTCCTTGAGCAGGTTGCGCCGCTCGCCGTTGATCGTGACCGTGGTTTTGCGCAGCTCCTCGAGCACGCCGTAGGAAAACGCGGCGGCACGTGTGCCGCCGCCGGAGAAGGCCAGGACGACGAACAGCTCGTCGTCGTTGCCGTTTGCTTCCAGCCGTTCGTAGCGGTAGCCCTTGTCCGGATCGTACTTGTCGAGCCGTCCGGTTTCGGGAAAGCTCGCGCAGCCCGCGGCGAGGAACGCCGCCAGCGCCACGGCCGCCGATCGCCACGCGCGGGCCGTCATTTAAGGCCTCTGGGCTGGAACGCGATGATCATGGGCAGGGGCGCAAGCGTGCCCGTTACCCTGACGGTTTGGCTGGACGGTTGGTAGTTCCGCAGCACGCCCAGATCGAAGGTATGGGTGCCGGTCTGCACCTGGATGACATCGTTGGTGAAACCGCAGGGGTTGCCGTCGACATACACCTGGCGCCGGCCGGGGAAAGTGACTGTGACGAATTCGTCCATAACGGACTCCGCGCGGTTATTGCACGAGCGGGGTGATATGGTGTTCCGACACGAACCCCAGGTCAAGCGCCGGTTCGGCGGCGATGACGCACAGGAAGTATAAACCGTCTTTTCGATGAGTCGACGCGTGAAGACCGGGGCCTATCAGGCAAGGCCGCCGCCTGAGATCGCCATGTCGGTAGCGGATCTCCAGCCCATCCGCTGGTAGCACGAGAATGCGTCGGGTCCGGTACTCGGGTCACTCAGCGAATGGAGCCGCCATGCCTCACAAATCGGGCTGCATCCCGAACCGCCGGCGCAGCCCGTTGACGTCCGGAAGCTCCCCGGCCTGAGCGATCTGAGCGCGAAGGCTGTCCGAGCGGTAGGTCCTTACGCCGCCATGGAGACGCGCAAGAAGTCCGGCCGCGAGCCGGCCGAACCGCTGGATCGAGTTCGGCACCGGCGCCGGTCATGATCCTGCGTCAAAACACATGCTCCAGAATCACTGTTAGCCCGGAGAATAGCCTCGATTCCACCTGCCCCGTTGACACCGCGGAGCTGATGAGGGCCAACGCTCCTTGCTCGTTTTGGTAGATCTCGATGCTGTGCTCCATCGGATCGACAATCCAGTACTCCTTGACGCCGCAGCGCGCGTACACGGATTTTTTGTGGCGCAAATCATAGTACGCCGTGGAGGGCGACAGGATCTCGATCACGAGGTCGGGCGCCCCTTCGATTTTCACCTCCCCGATGATGCTAAGCCGATCCTGGGCAACGACGATGATGTCGGGTTGGTAAACCTCCATTTCTCCGAAATAGACATCGGTGGGAGCAAGAAACACCTCGCCAAGCCGGTAGGTCTTCTCTATAAACTCGACGAGTAAAAACCCGAGTTGCTTCGAAACCCGCTGATGATAAGTATCAGGGGTTGGGGTCATTACAAGGCCGCCATCGATGAGCTGATACGGCACACCTTCGGGCAGTGCCGCGTAGTCCGCATAGGTGTGACTCGTTTTCCCGCCGTGAGGCGCTGGAGTCGCCATGACGCTTGCTCCGGATACGAATGAGTAGAAGGAACCCGCTAACGCTTTAAGCATAATCGATTATTACCAGCATACCATCTGGAACGAGAATCCTGTAGCGCGATGCGCCATCCTCTTTCAAAGCCGAGGGGGCGGGCACAGGCTCGAGGTGTCGCACTAACGGCAAAGGGCGTAGCGGGTCACGAAGAAAAGGCCAAGAAGAGTAGCGGTGACAGCTGGTGGGTCGTATACGTAGTAGTAGCCATTCTTTTTGGCGGATGGTCGCTACTCAAGGATGGTGGGTCTGCATCGCGAATCACTCAATCTTCTAAGCCTCCCGTCCACAGCGCTCCCGCAGACTCCTCTTATGATGCGTTACTTGCGTCCTACGAAAGGAGATTTCCACAGATGAATCTGATTCACCTCTATTCAATAAGCCGCTAACCGACCAGATTAAAGCCGAGATGAATGCACATCGCTTTTCCGGTAAGACGCTGGAAGGCACTTCGCCTCGCTGTAGGGGATTATTTGGAGCCATCAAAGCCCTCGCGGTCCGCAGCAACGACACAGGCACCGCCCGTTAATGTCACCTCGCACACAGGACGCTGTGAATTCAAGGCGGTCATGACTGATAAGGGCTATCGTGCTTGTGGTATCACACCACCCGCTGTCCGCTAATGTTATGCCCGCTCCGGTAGTGTAGAAGCCTTTTGTCGGCGTTCCGCAGAACAAAGTCTGGTCGTGTGCGCAAAGTCCTAACAACCGCTTCAGCTCGGTCTGCCTCAATTCCTGCGCTCCAGTGAGGAACGCGTGCTAGTCGCGTCGTAGCCGATCCGAGACCGCGATAGGGGTGGGATACCGCAGCACGATCACATACGAGGAGATGATAAAAGTTATTAAGGTCGTGATCTGAACCAGATATGAAATATCGTCGCCGACGAACTTCGATTCCGCCGCCAGCACCGCGATGAGGAGGGCGAATTCGCTGTTCTGGCCAAGCCGTACGCCGATTTCTTGCGAAATATCCGGTTGTTCTCCGGCCCGTTTTAACAGCTCTCGAAACACCCATGGCTTTACGACCAGTGTAGCGCCGGCAATCACTAGCGCCGGAACCATGAGGTGACCCAGCGCGCCCAGATCGAAGGCGGCGCCCAGGGAAAAGAAGAACAGGATCAGGAAAAAGTCGCGCACGGGTTTCAAGCTCTCAGCGATGTAGGCAGCGATCGGGCTGGTGGCCAGGGTGACGCCGGCGACGAAGGCCCCGATTTCATGGGACAATCCAAGAACATGGGCGAGCTGAGCGATGCCGAGACACCACCCGATCGCAAGCAAAAAAATATATTCATGGATCTGATCGAAGCGCGTGATGAGCCTTTCCATCACTAGGCGATCGAGCGCATAGGCGATCAGCACCAGCAGTGGAAAGGCTAAAAGCTGCATCACGATGTCAACGGCAAGCTGTCCACCTTTACCATATCCCTGCAAAAGGAGCAGTATCACGATGGCCACCAGGTCTTGGAGCAATAACACGCTGATGATGACCTGTCCGGTGTGCCGATGGTGGAGCGCCGTCGTCGGGAGCAGCTTAACGCTGATGATGGTGCTGGAAAACATGAGCCCGCAGCCAAGAAAGGCGGCATCCGCGGGGGACAATCCGAAGACGAGCCCCAAAGCGCCCCCTAGCAGAGCGAATACCACCGAGCTTAACAAGGTCACCCACAAGGCCTCACCGAGTAGACGCCACAGTTGTTGCGGGGGGAGGTTGAGGCCGATGAGATACAACAAGAACATGATCCCGATCGCCGCGACGTCCTCGATCCACGCGGTATCCGAGACCAGCCCGATACCCCACGGGCCAAGCACTACACCGAGCACGATGTAGGCGACCAGCATCGCCTGACGGGCGTAAAGAGCGAGCGTGGCTAGAAACGCCGCGCCTGTGAAAACGAGGAAGAGCGAAAAGACGATAGTTTCCCCCGCCATCTTTAGGCGACTCGTCCCGCGGCAGGCAAACTCGCCTGGACCCGGTTCCATTGTGCGTTCAGCCGGGCTTCGGAGACCGGGGTCGAGGTGCCAAGCTCTTGGGCGAAAAGCGAGACCCGGTATTCTTCAACCAGCCAGCGGTAGCGAATGAATTCCGGCGCGCTATCCTGAACCCGTAGTCTTTCCAAGCATCGATTCCAGGGGATAGTGATCGAGGCGGCGCGTTGTTGATCTTTTGAGAAATCACGCTGGAGCCGCTCTAAGCGGAGACCAGCGGCCTTGAGAAAACGCGGTAGCTCGGGCAGCCAAACGGCGGGCGTGGCGGAAACAAAACCGGGGTGGACGAGATAACGCAGTTGCTCGCGCACGTCCTCTTGCGCGCTCGGATGGGCGCCGGCGAGCTTCTTCTGAACGGCCTGCCACTCCGCTAAGACGGCGAGCACGAGATCGACAAGGCCGTCAAAGGTTTGAATTAACTCTCCGCTCCCCTGCGCTAATCGCTTTCGGAATTCGTCTTCCGCCCGGATCTCGGCAGCCGAACCCAGAAAGGCGCGATCGATAGCGGCATCGATGAGATCCCGGAGTAATGCGTCCCGACTCCCGAGCGGCCGGTGCAACAAGACCGCTTTCTCGATCCGTGGCGTTGTTTTCTTCAGATATTTGATTTGCTGGGGTAATTCCAGGGCGAAACAACGCCGCAAGCCGGGCCTATGCTCGCGCTCGGCGCGCTCCTCAGAGTCGAACACCCGGATCGCTACCGCGTCCTGGCAATCCACCAAACCTGGGAACCCGCGTAGGGAGACACCGCCGGAGCTTGTTTGCACCTGCCGCGGAAGCTCGCCGAAATCCCAGCGGGTGATGCGCTCGCGTTCGAGCGTCCAGTTCGCGCAAAACGCCGTGCGCGCCCGATCGCCGAGCTGGCGTTGCAGCGGGCCCAGCCGTCGGCCTTCCCCGAGCATCCGCCCGTCGCCATCGACCACGCGAAAATTCATCCGCAGGTGCTCCGGCAGCCGGCTAAGGTCCCATGCGTCATGAGGGATCAGGACGCCTATCAGACGCTTAAGCTCCGTCGCCAAGGCCTCTGTTAACGAGCCGCTATTCGGCCGCAACGCAGCGGCGCACGCGTTGGCATAGTGCTCGACCGGTATGAAATCCTTGCGGAGCGCTTTAGGCAACAGGCGAATGAGCGCCGCGATTTTCTCCGGCAACCAACCTGGAACCAGCCAGTCAAAAAATGATTCTTGGACTTGATTTAACACTATGACCGGGAGCGTGACGCTCAGCCCGTCGGCGTCATGCCCCGGTTCGAATCGATAGCTTAAAGCCAGTTCGGTACCATCGATCACGAGCCGCGACGGATAGCTTTCTTCGGTTTCCACACTGGTACCCATGAGCATGCCGGTGTTGAAAAAAAGATGGCTCGGGTTATCCCGTTCCATCCCGGCGCGCCAATGTTCGAAGCTCGCGACGCTAGAGACGTCCGGCGGGATCCTCTGATCGAAAAAATCGTAACGCGCCTGCTCGTCGGCCAGCAGATCGAGCCGCCGTGCGCGCTGCTGGAGTTCCTCGATGTCCGCGATCAACCGCCGGTTATGCTCCATGAAAGCCGCGGCCGATTCATACTCTCCCTGAACCAAGGCCGCTTGAATGAACAACCGGCGTGACTCGACCGGATCGATCGCGGCGTAGTCGACCTTGCGGTTCGTGATTAAGGTCAAGCCGTATAGCGTGACGCGCTCATAGGCGCTGCAGCGTCCCGTCTTGCGCTCCCAGTGCGGTTCCGAATAACTGCGGCGCACCAAATGGCGCGCGGCGTGCTCGATCCATTCGGGCTCCACCCCAGCGGCAGTCCGGCCATATAAGCGCGAGGTGTGTACGATCTCCGCGGCGACAATCCACGCGCCCGATTTCTTGAATAATGACGAACCCGGGAACACGTGAAATTTCGCGCCGCGCACGCCGAGGTACTGGTTTTTCTCGTATTTAAACCCGACCTGATCCAAAAAGCCCGTGAGCAAGGCCTTATGCATCGCATCGTAATCGGCGGGCGCCGCGTTGGTCACGAGACCGAGATCGTGCGCCAATGCCCGCAGTTGGCCTTCGACTTCGATCCACTCCTGCATGCGAACCGGTGAGACGAAATGAGTCTTGCACACAGTCCGCAGCTTGTTTCTGGAGAGGTGGCGCGCTTGCTCACTATAGAATTGCCAGAAACGCAGGTACCAAAGAAAGTCCGAGCGCGGGTCTGCAAATAGCCGCTGCGCCTCGTCGGCCGCATCGCGAGCATCGAACGGCCGCTCGCGCGGATCTTGGATACTTAATGCGCTCGCGATGATCAACAATTCCGCGAGACACTGATAGTCATGCGCACTCAGAATGATCCGCCCGATACGCGGGTCAACCGGAAACCGCGCAAGCTGCCGCCCCAGCGCCGTAAGGCTCTTGGCGGCATCGGTCGCACCGAGCTCTTCCAGCAGTTTGTAGCCCGCCTTGATCGCGCGGCTGTCCGGCGCATCGAGCAACGGGAAGCGCTCAAGCTCCTCCATTCCCAAGGCGCGCAGCTTGAGAATCACCGCCGCCATGTTGCTACGCAAAATCTCCGGATCGGTATATTCCGGCCGCGCCTCGTAGTCTTCGCGTGCGTACAGACGAATACAGATCCCGGCGCTCAAGCGTCCGCAACGCCCCTTGCGCTGTTCCGCCGAAGCTTGCGAAATCCTCTCCGTCAGCAAGCGCTGGACCTTGGTATTGGGATTAAAGCGGTTGATGCGCGCGAGCCCGGTATCGATCACATAGCGGATACCCGGTACCGTGACGGAAGTCTCCGCCACATTGGTGGCCAAGACGATGCGGCGGCCGGGGTGGCCCGTGAACACCCGGTCTTGCTCGGCGGCGCTCAGGCGCGAGTAAAGCGCTAAGATTTCGGTCATGCGTAGATGGCGCAAACTCTCCGCCGTATCCCGGATCTCCTTTTCCCCGGGAAGAAAAATCAAAATGTCTCCCGGCGGCTCGCGCGACAGCTCATCGACCGCGGCCACGATAGCTTGCCCCAGATCGCGATCCTCCGCGCCTTCCTCGTGGTTCTCTGGCGGCCGGTAGCGAAGCTCCACCGGATAGGCGCGCCCGGAAACTTCAATGATCGGCGCATCGTTGAAATGCCGCGCGAAGCGCTCGGGATCGATGGTCGCCGAGGTCACGATCACTTTGAGATCGGGGCGTTTGGGTAGTAGATCTTTTAGATAACCCAGCAAGAAATCGATATTGAGCGTACGTTCGTGGGCTTCGTCGATGATGAGTGTGTCATAGGCTTCAAGCTGGCGATCGCTTTCGATTTCCGCGAGCAGGATCCCGTCGGTCATGAGCTTGATATAGGTCGCGGGTCCGGCGCGGTCGCGGAAACGCACCTTGAATCCGACCGCTTGCCCGACGCCGACGCCAAGCTCCTCGGCAATCCGGGAGGCAATGGTCCGGGCGGCGATCCGGCGGGGTTGGGTGTGGCCGATCATGGCGCGTATACCCCGGCCCAAGGACAGGCATAACTTCGGTAGTTGGGTCGATTTTCCCGAGCCTGTCTCGCCGCACACGACGATAACCTGGCGCGACGCCAGCGCACTGGCGATATCCTCGACGCGCGCGTAGATCGGCAAGGACTGCGGAAATTCCACGCGCGGGCAGGTTTCGGATCGCCGCCGGGCGGTATCGATCGATGCCTGTATCTGCCGTTCGAGGGCGCCGAGCGCGTTCGGATCCGCCCCGCCGGCCGCTTGTGCGGCGCGCACGCTCGTCAAGCGGCGTCGCAGCGGACGCTGGTCGCGCAGCATGCATTGCCCGATGGCTGGATCCAAGCGCTCAAGGGCTTCCATAATTTGGCTCGTCGCCATAAAGCCACACCGATCAGTGGATTCAGATAGGCATGTTTCGCGCATATAATCCCGCGTCATCAGTCAAGCAACACGCCCGTTCCCGATAGCTTTATTTAGTTTGATAAACTAACCTAGTTAAAATTACCCCCCGCCAACGCTTTATAACAAAAGTCTAAAGCCCGGTCGATTGCCCACGATGCCAGTACGGTTCGAGCTTGCCGGATCACAGATCATCGGCCGCCGCAATTCTCAGGAAGATGCGTTTCTAATCACGTATCTCAGCGAGAAATCGGATGCCGGCGCCGACGCCGTCCTGATCGTGGCCGACGGCATGGGCGGCCATGCGGCTGGTCATCTTGCCAGTAATCTCGCGGTACAGACCTTCAATCGGCACGTGACCACCCACTATGCCGAAGGAGATATTCCAGCCCTACTCCACGAAGGGATAGCGCACGCCAACAAAGTCATCGGTGACACCGCCAAGGAAATGAGCGCCCTGCAAGGCATGGGATGCACCTTGGCAAGCGCCGTATTATCAGGTTCTCATCTCTATTACGTGAGTGTCGGCGATAGCCACATTTACCTCTTGCGCAATCACAAACTGACAAAGGCCAACGCCGATCATAGCTACGGCGGTTTTCTGGACCGCATGGCGGCTTTGGGCCAGCCCGTGGAACCCGAACCGGGGAGCTCCAGAAACATGCTCTTAAGCGCATTGACCGGCGAGGATATTTTTGAGATCGACTGTCCCGGCGAGCCGCTGGAGCTCCTGCCGGGCGACAAGGTCATCCTCGCCACCGACGGTCTCGATACCCTAGCCGAGGATCAGATCGCGGCCCTCAGTGCCGAGGCAACATCAGCGAATCGCGCGGTGGACGGGTTGCTCGAAGCCGTGGATAAAGCCAAAGCAAGACACCAAGATAACACCACCGTGCTCACCATCCACGTTCTCGAACGCACGGAGCCGGTAAAAAGCGCGCCTCGCCCCTCGATTCAAACCAAAGCCGTCACGCTCCCCGCGCTACCGGCGACCGAAGAAATACCGGAAGTGAGCGCCCCGCAACCGCGGCGGGCCCGGCCGGTAGTCGTCATAGCCGGCATCGCAGCGGTCTTGGGCTTGATCGCGGTCTTACTCTTCAAGTATGCGCAAGACCTCTTTCCTCCCGAAGCGGCGCCGCCCGAGCCGGTGGCTATGGATCAACCGGCCGCCGGTGAGGGGCTAGCGCCCGGCTTAACGACGCCGGAGATCGATCGACCCCAAGCGGGTTCGGACCGGGATATTGAAACGGATCCCTCGGCCGCCGAGCCAAGCGAATCAAGCGCGACGGTACCTCTCGCCGCACCCGAGGTTTTTCGCGACTCGCTGGGCGGCGGCCGCCAGGGACCCGAGATGGTCTGGATCCCGGAGGGTTCCTTGCCGATGGGAAGCACCAAAACCGCGGCGGCGGCCGACGAAGGCCCGCGGCATCAAGTCGCCGTCAAACGCTTCGCGATGAGCCGTCACGAAGTCACCTACGCCGAGTATGCTCCGTTCGCACGGGCGACACGGAGATCGTTGGGCAACGGTTCCGCACGAACCGGCGATCGAACGCCGGTGGTCCTCGTTACTTGGAACGATGCCGTCGCCTACACGCGCTGGTTGGCGCAGGCGACCGGACATCGTTACCGGCTCCCCACGGAAGCGGAATGGGAATATGCCGCGGCGGCCGGTACGCAGACGCCCTACTGGTGGGGTTACCAGATCGAAGAAGGTAGGGCGCACTGCTATGGCTGTGGTAGCGATCTCACTGCTCAACAACCGATGCCCGTCGGCAGCTTTAAGGCCAATCCGTTCGGTCTGCATGATACCGCCGGGAACGTATTGGAATGGGTACAGGATTGCTATCATCCGTCGTACACGGGCGCTCCCACCGATGGGAGCGCCTGGGAGACGCCCGGGTGTAGAATGCGAGTGGCCCGCGGTGGCGCCTACAGCACGCCGGCGAAATCCCTGCGCTCGAGCAAGCGCTTTCGGCTCAATGCCGGCGGCCGTTACGATGATGTCGGGTTGCGCGTCGTCCGCGAGCCTTAGTGCCTGTTTCCCAAGGGTTATTCAGCGCGACCTGGCCCGAAAAGAGCCCCGGGTAACTTTACCCACCCGCTGGGGTCGAATTAGCGACAAATAGCGAGATCCGCACCATGCAAAGCGACAAGCGAAACACACGCTTCAAGTACATCCTTCTCTGCGCGTTGGCTTCCATTTCCATGGCAGCCATCGCCGGCGATCGAACCGGTATTTCGGTATACGGATATAGCACCGATCAGGGTTACCAGCGCCAAATCTACGGCGGGGACAATGGTGGCGCCTACCAAGGATATTACCAACAACCACGTCCCTATTATTCTCCTTCTCCCTACGGTGGGTATCAACCGCCCTATAAACGCGGCTACTCTGAAGGTTATCACGACGGGTACCATCAAGGGCAGCATCAACCGCGCAAGCCCAGGCACGGCACATGGTTCGGTAATCGGCGCTATAAGAATTGAGCTCGGATAATCCCTTAGCGAGCCGCGTGGAGGGTCGCGATATCCGAGCGCACGCGATAGAGGAGCCAGAATACGGGTAGGGAGACAACGAAGGTAACCAGAAAAAAATTAGCCCACCCGATCACCGCAACCATTTGCCCCGAGGCGGGACCAACGAAAACGCGGCTCAAGCTCGCGATGGCGGACAGCAAAGCATATTGCGTGGCTGTATAGCGCGGGTCGCACAGTCCCATCAGCAGCGCCACGAAGGCGGCGGTTCCCATACCGCCGCTCAGGTTTTCGAGCGCGATGACGAGGGCTAACAGCGCGTAGTTTTTTCCTAGCCAGGCAAGCGCGCAAAAACCGAGGTTGCTAACGCCCTGAAGCACCGCGAAGGCGACCAGCGAGCGGTACATTCCCCAGCGGATCATCAAGGCGCCGCCCAAGGCTACCCCCAACAACGAACAGCCGAGCCCCAGCCCCTTATTGATAATGCCCACATCGGATAGCGTAAATTTCATCCCGCCGATGAGAAATGCCGTCGTCAGGGAACCCGCGAAGGCATCGCCTAATTTATACAAGACGATCAGCACGAGCAGCGCCAGAGCATTGGTGCGCGAGAAAAATTGCCTTAGCGGCTCCGCGATCGCGTCAAGCATCCTCGCGGGCGCGTCGGCGGGCCGCTCCGGCTCTTCGCTCCAGAGGGTCGCCACGACGCCGATCAAGATGAGCGCCGCCATGGCAAGATAGGTCATGCTCCATCCCATCCGATCCGCTATGATCAAGGCGAGCGCGCCTGAAACCAACATGCCAATCCGATAGCCGATCACCGACAAGGCCACCCCCAGGCCGCGCTCTCGGGCGCGCAATACATCCGCGCGGTAGGCGTCGAAGGCGATGTCTTGGGAGGCGGAGAGAAATGCGATGGTCAGCGCGGCGAAGGCCAGTAAGCCGATATGCTCAAGAGGGTTAAGGCGGGATAAGAATCCGATGGCAATCAATAACACGACTTGCGTCGAGATGAGCCACCCGCGCCGGCGGCCCAGAAAATCGGGGGTGTAGCGATCCATCGCCGGCGACCATAGAAATTTCAGCGTATACGGCACTCCGATGAGGGAAAAAAAACCGATTGCCTGAATATCCAGGCCCGCCACCGTTAACCAAGCTTGCAGGGTCCCGGAGGTAAGCGCGAGCGGCAGCCCGGAAGCAAAGCCCAGAAAGGGCATCGTCATCAGTCGCCGGTTAAACATAGCACGGGGATCGCGAGATCGAAGCTGTCCTCGGGCAAAAAAGCATTTTTTGAGGTGCCCGTAATGCGTTGTTATCTTTGGGGCTAGCCCGCATTTCTCACCAATGTGTGGATACATGGGCTAAAGGCATTGATGAGGACATCAGAAAAGAAGGCCGCTTGAATTAGCCGCTGCGGTCGAGACGCCAACAGGACAAATCGAGTAACTCAT